>NZ_MRCC01000019.1 GCF_001904655.1 Chroogloeocystis siderophila 5.2 s.c.1
ACATGATTGAAGTAGAGTGAGCCATCTCTACTATCCTTACTTATTCAGGACTACCCTCTAAACTTGGCTTGGGCTATTAAATCAACTTCGCGACGTTCTCCTGATGTCACATCACTGAAGAGTTCTTTATCGAGGAATGTAATTGAGTCGCGTTCGAGATAGGTGGTGACGGCGGGAAAGAAGAGAGAAATGAATTCCCAAAAAAAGGTTGTCAGTAGTTCTTTGAACAGGTGATCGTGGTCTATCATGCATAGTAAGATGGGCTTTTGAACAATGTGTTGAGTAGAGCGATCGCGTCTCTAGTTGAAATAATGCTGAATAGTACCACAATGAAAGCAGAGGTTGCTATCAAGCCTCAGCGAATCTCCTTGAATTATTTACTTTGTTAGTAGGCTAGTAGCTATATTTACATCAAAAGATTTTGTCTCTAAGTTTTGATGTTGATTCATCTCAGCTTCTATTAAGCGAATAGAGAGAAGGACTTCAGCTAAAGCACGTTGAAAGGCGTAATACCAACCAGCCCATCCGTCTAGGATGCCTTTATTAAGGATTAAGCAGTAAAATAAAATTGCAAAAGGAGCTAAAATTTTTTGTTTCCGGATGCGATCGCCGAAGCTCAGTTCTTGAGTAGGAGTTTCTAGGAGTTTTTTTGCTTCAATGATCATATAGCGATCTTGTGCCCATAACCATCGACTTAAAGGTTTGCGATCGTCATGATAAATATACGATGAAAGCACGGCAGATTTGCCATTTACCTGTAGTAACTGTGTATGTCCATCATCAATGTAAATAGCTTTCTCTTTTTTAAAAAGAACTTCACGTGGTGGAAGTAGTGTACCTTGTAAAGGTTTGCCAAAAATGCAATACTTAAATTTGACAAAATAGCTATCTGCTAAGGAGTCTTGTGCGAGAGTAGCAATCTCAGCAATGAAGTCTTCTGTAAGAACATAGTCTGCATCTAGTGATAATACCCATTCAGATTGTACCTGCTGTAAGGCATAGTTCCACTGATTTGTATGAGTATCAAATGTTCTCTGAAATATTTGAACTTGAGGGTAGGAGCGCAGAATATCTAGAGTTGTATCAGAACTATAACTGTCAATAACTATTATTTGTTTTGCCCAAGTAAGACGCTGAAGTGTACGGTGGAGGTTGGCAGCTTCATTAAATGTCAGGATCAGGGGAGTTATTTGATCAAGCATTGATTGTAGTTATGACAATATCGTAATATTTGCAGATATTTAATAAACAGCAGAAATCGGTTCTCTTTTACGAATGGACATATATATTTCGATCAATTGTGAGGCAACACGCTCCCAAGTATAGTTTTCAAAAACTAGCTGTCTAGCACGATTTCCCATCTGTTTTGCTTGTTGAGGATTTTGTAAACATTTCGTTAAAGCATCAGCAAGTTCTTCCGCATTAACGTTGACTACATAAGCAGCTTGGGCTGATGCTGCTTCAGAAAAATTGCAGCCAGTAGTAATCACGCATGGCAACCCTGATGCCATACCTTCCAAAACAGACATACTAAATCCTTCAGAGTACGAAGGAGCAACGTAGATGTTTGCAGCAGCAAGAGCGCTGTGTTTGAGGGAGCCTGTCAGCATACCAGTGAAGGTAACTGCGTCTATGCATCCAGCTTGAGCAAAATAGTCCTTAACAACAGGTAAATAACCAATATTGTCTTGCCCTGCAACGATTAAATGTGTATGAGGAAACAGGGTATGTATTTTAGCAAAAGCAGTAGAAAGTAAGTCTAATCCTTTTTTAGGGTCGATTCTACCAAGAAATAGAATTAGTGTTTTATTTCGAGTTTCTGGGAATTTTGAATAAAAATTTTCTGGCTCTGGTAAAGTTTCAAAATCTTGTTTGTGAACTCCATTAGGGACAACAAATATAGGAGCTTTGAGATCAAGGATTTTAACACCTTCTGCTTCTTTTTTTGCTAGAGTTTGAATAGCACTAGCTTGCTGAAGAGCAGGTTTCTCAAATAAGTTGTAGTATAAACGCTTTTTCCAAGCTTTGTATGATAATGCCCAAGGCTCTAACATTCCACGAGGAGTTACAAGATAAGGAATCTTCTGTTGCTGACAAGCCCAATAAGCAGGCAAATTAGCATAAGAAAAAACAGCATTTGCATGTACTAGATCATAGTTGGATGCATTTTTAAATAACCAGTTCGTCAATGCGAGACTAAATTTATAGCCTTTTAAATCCCAATAGGGGAAATATTGAAAGCGATAGGATGTTTCAGAGATCCAAGTTTGTAATGGAACGTTTAGTTTCTCAGAACCGTTAGCATTAGTTGTTATCAAATCAACTTCGATGCTGTGATGACCTAATGCTTGAGCTAGCTCTACAACACTTTTGGAAGGACCACCGTAGACAGTTCCAACAGCAGGAACAAGCATTAAAATTTTCATAAAATCTGTTTAATACTTCAAATAAATCTCACAATCACATAATGATTTAAGTCACTTCAAGACACTGCATTATAGATTCATTAGACTTTTTCTGGCGGTATTTTATAACCTTTGCAGGTACTCCTACGGCTACAGCAAAAGGCGGAATTGACTTAGTAACTACACTATTTGCACCAATAACAGCACCATTACCAATTTCAACACCCTTACCAATGAAAACACCTCTACCAATCCAAACGTCAGAACCTATTTTGATCTTTGCTCCTTGAAAACCTTGATTTCTAATTAAAGTTTCTGGATCTGCATAAGCATGATCGTTATCGCGAATTGATACGAATTCTGCAATCCTTGAGTTATCACCAATTTCTACTCCATACAAAGAAGAAATATATGTGTAATCGTTTAAGCTTACAAAGTTTCCAATATTTATATAGCCATCTGCTCCACAGTTCAGAAATATTCCTATTCCGAACGAGCAATTATTTCCAACTCTGATATCACGAAAAGCATATCCAAATCGAGGAAATCCTTGAAAACAACAATTTTTACCTAAAGCCCTAAACCATATCTGTGGAAAAAATAAACAGCTATTAGCTACTAAAGTAGATTTTAAAAAGTCAAAGCCTTTAAATACCTTTGACAAGAATAAGTAGAACATATAAATCTGTGCTTAATCTCTGATTGAACAGAAGCAGGAATTAAATGCATAAATTATAATTGTGTTATGGCAGTTAATTTTCTCTTTCTCTAAGTAATATACGTTTGTGCTGCTGTGCGGCTGAACCATACTTAGTCCAAAGTTCTAATCGTCTTTGTGCATTAGTTATATAACGTTCGCGTGTTTTTGTGTCAAATAGAATTGCAGCAATCGCTACAGCTATTTGTTGTGGACTGTTTGGATCTATCAACATTATCTCCTCGTCAGTAAATTCTTTTGTAATACCACCTACTCGTGTAGCTATCACAGGTACTCCTTGACTTAATGCTTCATCTATTACACGAGGAACTCCTTCCGGATAAGAAGATGATGGTACAACTAATACATCTGTCTCTTGAAAAAAAGCAGACAATTTTTCTTTTGCATCAACCCAACCATGAAACTTGATGTATTCATTAAATTTCATATTTTGAACAAATATTTCAGTTGCTTGACGATCCGCACCATCACCAACCACATCGAGTACAATTGTTACTTCTGGGTAATTGTGAACAACTAACTGCATTGCTAAAAACAAATCTTTTAATCCTTTGCGCCAGAGAACTTGACCTAGATATAAAACTCGCTTTACACAACTAACTGAAGAATCTGGAGCGTATGTTTTACTACGTAGGTTTAGATGCCCAAGAGGAACAGTTTCAACCACGTTTTGATTGAATTTACGTACACGATCAGCTAAATATTTTCCTCTAGCAATTACTACACTTGCTATTTTTAATGTGTACTCAGTACTAAAACGATATAGAACTGACCAGCCTAACCATTTACCATTTGCTTGTAAAAGAGATTGTTCATAATCATTACCTAAATAAACCACCATGCCTCGTGATAATTGATGAATTAGTGGAAGAATTGGCACGAGAGATAGAAAAGCAGGAAAGTATAGTATTACATAGGGTCGGTGCCTTAGGTAAGCTATTAAGCGTAGCCAGTTGAAGAGTGCCTTTTGGTGCGATTGTAGAGGAACAACTTTAACTAAATTTGAATTTATATTTCCTTGCAGTGAAGGCATTTCGCTAGATACATAGGTTATCCAAGTACATTCATCAAATTGCTGAGCTAATTCATTAATATATTCGGCAATTGATGTTTTAGTTATCCACGTATTGTTTGAAGTATGCTGTACAGATGATAATCCAACTATCAATATGTTTTTACGTTGAATTTTCATTTTAAAAACTTACCTTTTTATTTACTCTTAACGACTTTAAGTGAAAAGTAATACCAGCAAGAATCCAGGCAAACATTGTTGCTATTGTAGTATGTGTTAATCCATACATGAAGAAACTAACAAGCGCAGCAAATAATGGAATTTCTATCTGTGGCTCGATAATATTAAAAGCTCTAACTAAAACTGGTAAAATGAAAAATGTAAATAGGAGAAGACCTAGTGGACCTCCTGCTCTTAAGATATCAATGATATTACTATGCGCATTTTTGCTATATACACGGCTACCTACTTGGATTTCTGATTCAGTAAAGCCAAGACCAAATGGTGATTCTGATAAATCTTTTAATGTACTCTCAATCGCTCCAAAGCGTGCTGTATCAGATTTGCTACTTTGTATTGCTTCTAATTGAGTATCACTCAGTCGTTGTATTAATGCTGTATATTGCTTTGGTAAATAACTTTGAATCAGAAAAATACCTATTGCTAGTATCGTACTAGCAGCAACAAAGTTTCGCAACCAATACTTTACTCTTGTAATGTCTCCGCTAATGTAAAAGATGTACGTAATCACAATAGCAAAGCTTATAAATAAGCCTCTTGAATAGGTAAGTATTGCTGCTAAGATAGTAGGAATCAATACCACAATCCATAAAAATTTTTGTTTTTTTTCAACTGATTGCGAAAAAATGAAAGCTATTGGGATGGGAAAAGCAAGGCATAAGTGAGCAGCCATTGGTGTTTGGCTGTAAAAGGGACCTAGTAAATTAGCAACTTCCAATCCACGACTAGCTGAACGCTCATTAACTCTAGGTATATCAACTACATGAAAATAATCGATAAGACTTGTAATAGACATTAAGGCAGTAGATATAGCAAATACTGATATTAACTGCAAAATTTCTTGTCTTTGTAGCTTTAACCCTGCGACAGAAAAAGCAAGCAAGAAATAGCCACCTACTAAAATTGTCATTTTTATAGCTTGTATTGGTTCAGAAGCAAATAAAGATGCTGTGCCACTAAGAATCAGAAAAGCTACAAAAAACAAAGCATTTGGATAGCGCTTTATTGCAGCCATAGTTCTTCCAGAGAATACACTTAATCCAATTAGTAGTATTGCTAATCCTGTTGTTATGCCTATATTAGTTTCTCCCTTAGCAGTCTGTGCAAAGCGCATTAAATCTCCCCAGGGCGAAAAAGCTACACAAGATAATAAGAGTATGTATATGATATTTCTCATCTTTTATTATTTAAAATTTAAAAAATGAACTCAACTAATAATCAGTTTAATTTATAAATTTGCGATTTATAAAATCTCAGTCGATTTCTAATTTTGTTTAGCTGTTGAATATATATTTCTTGTAGGTAAAATTTGACCCTGTCAACTCTATGAATAGTTAGTCTTATTGAATGGGATTTTAAAGAATAATTAAGATGTTTAAGAAAGTCTCCAGTCAGAATCTCAAATATTTCAATCTCCTCAGAAGCTAGTTTTTTTTCCCAATCGTTTAATCGCGTTACATCTAAACGTTTTCCAATAAGATTATGCTGTGCAGAAGTATAAAATGGTACTTTGAATCCTGTAGCTTTAAGCATTAAGTGTTGATATTCAATATCTAGATAAGAGCAAAGGTTTTTTACAGTTTCTTCAGGTTCGCTGATTAAATCTTCGTACTTGATACGGATAATTTTGTCCTTTCCAAGAAAAGATTCAGCAGCAAGACCATATGCCATATGTTCTACCCACCAACTAGCTGCTTTTGTTATTGTGTTTGGTCCCCAGTCTAGTGGCATAACTGAGGAAGCTACGGCTCTACCGTCTCTAACAATGTGTATAAATTTAGCTTGTGGGAAAACTTCTAGTAAAGTTTTAGCATACTTCATGTTTGTAGGAGTATGATCTATCCACAGCTTAGGAGATTTAGAGGAATTTATACTTTCTGCGTATTTCTTCACAAAAAAATCTACTGTATGAATAGCACTCTTAGCTAAATTTTCTTGTAAATTTTCCGCATCTACGCTAATTCTCCATATTTTGAAGCGCTTGTCTTTTAAAATTTCGTTTGTATATGTATGAAAATGAGCTTTATGGTTGCAAGCTTGAATGATATTTAATTTGAATTGAAATTCTGGTATCGTTAGGCAATC
The DNA here is from genome assembly GCF_001904655.1 of Chroogloeocystis siderophila 5.2 s.c.1. Taxonomy (NCBI): domain Bacteria; kingdom Bacillati; phylum Cyanobacteriota; class Cyanophyceae; order Chroococcidiopsidales; family Chroococcidiopsidaceae; genus Chroogloeocystis; species Chroogloeocystis siderophila. The sequence continues at coordinate 6,461 of NZ_MRCC01000019.1, forward strand.
GCTATGACTACCTAAAATTGCTCCTAGCAAAGTCGTTCCACTTCTACCACATCCACCTATGAAAACGGGATTCATTGTTGCCTCCTTAAAGAATTTTTTAACAACTTTTACCAAAATTAATTATGGTTTTAATTTGAGGAATGCTTTTGTAAAAACCGTTTATATGTATTAGCTATAGTATTAAATAACCATATTGCATCGACACCCCAAAAAGTTTGAGGAATAAGAAGAGATAATAAAAGAGAAAAAGCTAAAGTTATTGTTCCAGCTATGCTAATAATTGCTAAATTTGGTATAAACAAACTTCTCATAAATGTAGCTATTAACCAAACACTGACATAGGTAATAACGGCAAAGCAACTAGCTGGTATATGTGCTGCAAATAAATCTCGCCAAGTAATAAATGTCAAACGCAAGCTAAGCTGAGCCATGAGAAGAAAGTTTATGCTAAGAGCAATCAGAACTCCGATCGCTACACCTGATATTCCCCAATAATGTCCTAGCCAAGCTCCTGCTAAAATGAGAGTTGCGTAAACTCCTTGTATCCAAGCTCGTTTGTAGACTGCACCTTTGGCTCTTGCTAGCGAATCACTAACTTTATAACTAGTACGAAACAGCATACCTATCGTCAGAATTTGGAAGGGAATGATCGCTCCAGTCCAAGCAGGTCCCAGTAACAAATGGATAATCTCAGGACTTAAAGCAAACAAAGCTGCACTAGTAGGTAATATTATTAACGCGATAAGTGTGATACTGCGTCTATAAGCTATTGCCAATCTTTTTGGTTCTTCTTGAACTTTTGCCATTGCTGGAAAAAGTACTTTATCTAAAGCTTGACCTAGCAGATTTGCAGGTAAAACCATAAGTTGATAAGCTCTTCCGTATAAGCCTAAAGCTTCTGCACCCAACCAGCGACCTACTACTAAGTAATCGCCCTGAGTTGCAATATAGTTAAAAATACGAGCAATTGTAAATCCACCACCAAAATGTATTAAATCGTCAAAAGCAGCGCGGTCAAACTGGGGTAATTTTGGATGAGGCTTAATAATGAGCAAAATTAGGCTGTTGGTAGCTGCCTGAGATAGCGTTGCTCCTACTAACGCCCATATCCCAAAGCTAGCAAGAGCAAGGCTGACTCCAACAATACCGTATCCTACAATAAACGACGCAAGGTTAATACTCGTTAACCAACGAAATTGTAGTTCTCTTTGTAATAGCGATTCAGCAATAACTGATATACTATGCAGAGGGAAAACCAACACGAGAACGCGAATAACTAATGTGAGTTCCTCCATCTGAAAGAAGTTTGCCAAGCTAGGACTAAATAGCCAGAGAAAACTTGCCATTAGTAACCCAAAAAATACAGAAACTGTAAAACCAGTACGCAGATGACTGTCTTCTAAATTTGGACGTTGTACAATTGCTGGACCAACACCTAGTAAAGAAAAAATTTCGGAAAAACCTATAACAATAGAGGCAGCATTAACAATCCCAAAATCTGCTGGAGTGAGAAGACGTGCCAAAATAATAAAGACTACTAACCGCAGTATAGCTTGAAAACCCGCACCGGAAATTACCCAAAATAATCCATTTAATGTACTATGGGTTATACTCTTCTGCATACATGAATTAAAAATAGTAGATTTCGCTTGTTTATTTGGTTAGCAGATGTATGAAACACGTTTGTCAGCTAAATAGTAAAACCTAGGCTTGCAATCTTTTATTTTTTTGCCTTGCGTGAACTACAAAAAGAATTTAACCTGATTTACAAACAACTATGTATGGAGATCTCACGGAACTTTTGAGGTAATTCATAATATTCTATTATTTGCCTAAGTAGATATACGGTATTTTGCCGCTGTGTTTTGTGCAGATAATCAAAAACTAATTAATTAGCTATGCGTTGAGAAAAAGGATTAAATTAATAATTGCAAATTAAAGTTCGCATATTTACGTATAAATTCAGCTTTACCTTGTAAGACGATAAGAAATTCTGCTCAAGCTCCAGTAATATTACTGATAAATTAATATGAGTTATGATTGCTTCTGCGATTTGTCTATATCGCATCTTGATAAGTGGGATCGCCTAGCTTAGTAGGACCCGAACTCAACTTTTAGATAGCGTTTTTTATTTAAGTGCGATTGTGTCTAAATCAACAGTGCGATCGCCTACTTAGACAAACTCAGTAATTCTCCTCAAACATTGGGCTGGATGTCGCCTACGCGGGACGATCAGTATGAAATCAACTACTCACCAGCAGCCTGTAGGATTGTTGCATATAACTGGCTACTTACTCGAAAATCCACCTGCTCAATCAAGTGATCCATTAGAGGCTTAACAGACAAAATCAAACCATTCCGTTTAGCTTGTAATAAAACACCCAAAAGCCCAGTTACATTAAGTCCCAAATCTGCTGCCAATACTCTGCCGCGACGCTCATCCATTAAAAGAAGATTCGCCTTCAGTTCCAGTGTTAAAATGATTGCTTCAGCTTCACCCAAGTCAATATTACTCTGTTTAGTTTGAGTATCTTTCACTCGTTGAGCGTCAGTAACGGTTTGAGTCTGAATCCAAGGTAGAGTTTTTACTTCGGCTGCACCAGGAACAATCTTACCCACATTCACCATTTCGTTGTAAACGGCAGTAGGAATAATGATGACTCCATAAAGTTGCCGCAACAGATCTAACTGACCATCGCTGCTAAGTTTGTAATAGGTGAAGTATCACTGACAACAATCACAACAAGCCCATTGACTGCAATGTTGTCACATCAGACTGAAAATCTTCTACATCGTAGTTAATACAAAGTCCTCGTTTTGCTAATTCGTGTTGAAATTCAATGACTGTTAGCCCAGTCCAAGCGCGAACTTTGCCACTGCTGATTTTTTCCTGCTTATACAGCATGATAGCAATTTCTAGCCGCAATTCATCCTCACTCATCTTAGTTGCTTGCAGAATCTCATCAGGAATAACAACGCTCATTGGTTTGTGTGGTAGAAAGTAAAGTTATCCTAATTCAAGGATAAGCAATTCTACACTGCTGATAACTTCCTCCACTCCAACAGTGCGATCGCATAATAAAAAAAGAGGCACGTGATATGCCTCTGTAAATTTAGCGATGCACAAGCATTTTATTGTGCGGCAGAAGTTGCACTCACTAGCGCGGTTAACACCGATTGCACTGCAACGAGTTCTGGTGATGGATTACTCAACGCCGAGCCACTCGCATCGATAACCGCATTGTAGGCTTGCACTGCTGCTAACAAGTTGGCTGGAGATGCTGTAGTGTTATCGAACAATCCTTGGAGCGCCGCTACAAGTTCTGCTGCTAGTGCTGGATCGTCAACTAAGGATGCGATCGCACTTTCGAGTGCAGTCGGATCTCCTGTTCCTGTAAGTACCGCTAATAGAGTTTGTTGTACTGTATTAGGAATACTTGCAATAGCGACTCCAGGAACGGCAACAGGTAATGTTCCTTGCGCTAATTGAGCGCTGATGATACTAATCGCTTGACGCAGCGCGAGTAATAGGGCTGCTTTGGAAATTCTTGTACCACTTCTTGTTAGGCTAGGAGCAAAAGCACCACCAGCAATATCACCTGTTGTAATGATTGCACCTGTAACGTCAGAAGCGTTTCCAGTTTGTGCTGGCGCGGGTATTGCAAAAACGAGTAAAGAAGTTCCTAGTGTTAAACCAATAGATAAACGTTTTAGAATGTTTTTCATAATTTCAAATTTGATTAAAACTTACAAATATCAGTTTGGAAGAATTTGCATCAAAAGGAGATAGCATAACCGACACCGAGAATAAATCTCGCACCGTCACCTGCATTCCCTGTAACATCAGCGATCGCCGGAGTAATAATTAGTGGGAAGTTGAAAGGAACAATCGAAGCACCCAAGTTTAAGTCTTGACCTGTCCAGTCGGCGATGAGTGAGACGCGCTCTAAAGCTTGTATACCGATGCTACCAAAGACATTGACGGATTCGTTACCAGCTTCGACATCGCTTTCCGAACGGAAACGACCGCCACCTAGTCCTAAAGATAAAGTCAGCTTACTTAAAGGGTCAGCAGGGTCATCGCGCAAGGGAATAATCTTACTGACAACGCCATAAACACTGCTACCACCATCGGTAGAACCCCAAGTCGTCGCATTCTCGACACCAACCGCAACGCCAAAGTTATTTGGTAATACGCGGTGCAGTTTCAAACTCACACCACCATCTTCAAATGTGTCACCGATTAAATCGACAACCGAAACCGCAACCTCTAACCCAACAGCACGATCTGCGTCACCTAAACCAAAACCGAAGGAAACTCCGCCGTCCGAGCGACTCGTATTTCGCGCCCGTGCTTGAAAGCTAGCACCTAAAAATGCATCACCCCAATCAGCACCAAACGCGGTAGGCGAACCGACACTCGATCCACCACCTGGTACTGTAGGTCTAATCGTATCGACGATTGTTGGTGGTTCAATTCGAAATTGCTCGCGTAACTGCGCGACTTCTTGTTCTGGAGGTGATGTAGGAGTAGGTTCTGGTGCGGTAGCAACGGTTTCGTAACCCACAATATACTGATTTGCTACATCGGTTGGTTCTAAAGGTGGTACTGTACCGTTACGGACTAAAGCTTGATAAATAAACGCCGCGACATCCGCACGTGTAGCAATTTGATTTGGGCTGAGCGTTGCTAGATTAGGGTAGTTAACGACTATCCGATTTTCGGTTGCAGCAGCGATCGCCTTGCGCGCAAAATCAGGAATATCAGCAGCATCTTGGAAGTTATCTAGAATCGCGACATTACTTGCGTTTAAGTTCAGTCCACTTGCAAGGGAGACTAAAACTTGTGCGCGCGGAATGTTTTGCTCAGGAAGAAAGATGTTATTCGGATATCCTGCCAAAAACCCTGATTGGTACGCGGCTTGAATCGCATCACTTGCCCAGTAAAATGAAGGAACATCGTTAAAAGTGATTCCTTCCCGTTGCTGTGTTAGCGGAAACGCTTTACTAATCATCGCGGCAAACTGCGCGCGCGTCACGGGTGCATTAGGACGAAAAGTTCCATCGGGAAAACCACTAATAACATTCCGTGCAGCTAAAGCTTCAATAAAACTTTGCGCCCAGTTGTTTTGAATATCTGGAAACGTTGTTGCTTGCGCGACCTTGTAACTATCTACGTTTGTCGAATTGTTTTGTGCTGCTTGTTGCTGCAATAGATGCGCAGCGTTGGCCTTGAACAAAGTCGCGTTATCTTGCGAATTAAGATTTGCAGGGCTAGCATACGCTACCTGACCTAAGTTACTAATAGCTAACGCTGCTAAAATATAAATTGCAGGTTTCAAAATCAGCATACAAGTTGTTTTATTTAACAGTTATGTTGTGGGTTGAAATCAGTGCATTTTTGGAGATATTGTTTTGCTAGCGCACTAGCTTACAAAAAATATGCAGACAGTATTGGCTCTTGAAGTCAACATCAAGAGGAATCAGATAAACAGCACCGTTTTCGCTGGGTTGAATACAGCTACAACCTACTTATAAGTGCGTGAAAATAAAGATCATTTCAGGGTTGGTTATTAGCAACAACAAGCCGTTAGTGATTAGCTATTGGCTTTTCTTAGGCTAAAGTCTTAACTGCAAGCGCGTGCTAAACACTTTTCCGCTATTTAACCCAAAAAAGGAGCAATTTCAATGTTTTTGGCATTTTTAGACAATAATAAGCGACGACAGCAATGTAACTTTGCTGTGTCATGCATTCAAGCGTGTTTTCACTTAAAAAAACAGAATAAATACGGAGGAGTAAAGTAGATTCAGTAATTTTACCGTATTACCAAATTTAGAGTTTTTGCTACAAATATTTTAACAACGTAGATGCGTTGAATCACGTTACTGTAAACTCTTTTTCACCGCTGAAGCTAAATTGAGACGAATCTTGAGGATGCAATTACGTAATTGTGAAAATTTTGCACAAATCACAATGCTGTGATTAGACCTGCTTATAGAAATACGAACGGCTGATTCGTCACGCAGCAAGTAAGATATCAGCAATGCGTGTTGCTGCGTTACCTTCACCGTAGAGTCGTGGTGCATGAGTCGGTGTCGTAAAATGAGTTAAAGATTGATATAAGTTTTCGGGCTTGACGAGATGATTCCAACCAACTTCTACTGTTTCTTGCCATTCGGTTTCGTCTCTCAGTGTAAAGCAAGGACGTCCTAGGATATATGCTTCTTTTTGCATTCCTCCCGAATCAGTAAGCACAGATTGACAGTTTTTTTCTAAGATCAACATATCTAGGTAGCTCACTGGTGGAATAACTTGTATCGCTTCAAGATAAGGTAACATTTCCTGCTGCTGTACTTTGGCTAAGGTACGCGGATGCATGGGAAAGACAACAGGATATTTGAGTTGCGTTAAATTTTCTAAGATATTTTGGAGGCGATCGCGGTTATCGGTGTTACTCGGTCGATGAATCGTTGCTAAATAAAATTTTTGGTCAACTAAATCAAGTTTCTCTAGAATTTGCGATGTCTGCTGGGCTTTGGCAAGATACGTTAGGATCGCGTCCATCATCACATCCCCGACGAGATGTACTCCTTGCAAGATTCCCTCCTTAGTGAGACACTGTACAGCTAGAGGTGTCGGTGCAAAGAGCAGCTGTGAAAGATGATCGGTAACAACGCGATTGACTTCTTCGGGCATTTCGCGATTAAAGCTGCGTAATCCTGCTTCAATATGGACAATAGGAATTTGTAGCTTCGCCGCAACTAAAGCGCCGGCGATCGTCGAGTTAGTATCACCATAAACGCAAACCCAATCGGGCTTAATTTGTAATAAGATTTCTTCTATCTTTTCCATCATGCGACCTGTCATCGCCCCATGATTTAGACTGTGGATATTTAAATGATATTTGGGTTGGGGTAAATCCAAATCTTGAAAGAAAACATCAGACATTACGCGGTCAAAATGCTGTCCGGTGTGGATAAGAATTTCTTCGATTTCAGCATTTTTCAAGGCAGAACTAACGACTGATGCTTTGATAAATTGTGGTCTAGCACCTAGAATTGTGGCTAATTTCATAAGTATAGAAATTCTAAATTAGTTATAAATTATAGGCATTTTTGGCAATCGGTAGTGGGTAATTGGTAATAGAGTTTTGTACAAGAAGTCTATTTGTAAACTAAAATTTTCTTTTGTTTGATGAATCTTTTTTTCATTAGCTGAGTTAAATATCGTAGGTGACTTAAAATGACTCTAGCAACACGTAGTTTTGACTGTCCATAAACTCGACTTTGAAGTTCAGCAGGATACTCTGCAACTTTGTAACCATGCAGCATAGCTTCGACTAAAATTTCGACTAGACCAAGGAACCCAGGATATGTGATAGGTATTATTTCTAAAACTTCGCGACGATAAGCGCGAAACATACTCGTATAGGTGTAGAGTTTTTGCGGTAGAACTATTCGATAAATTTGCGATAGACCTTTACTCAAAAATAGCCGCCAAGGTGGAACATTTTTGACACTACCTTTTGGGTGGTATGGCGAAGCAGTAACGACGTCTGCACAATTCAGTAAGTTTAAGAGTGGAAGTAGATATTGTGGATCGTAGGTGCAATCGCTGTCGATTGTACAAATAATGTTGCCGCGTGAATGGATAAAGCCAGTGCGAATTGCAGCGCTGAGTCCTTTGTTTTTCGGATGGCGAACGATCTGTGCTTGTTCGCCAAAAAAATGTTGAATTTGCGCAAACGTATCATCAGTACTACCATCGTCAACGAAAATGAGTTCAGTTTTTCTAATTAAATTCAACTGCTGCCAAACTGGTAAGATTTTTGTACTTAGTGACTCGATTCCTTCCGATTCATTAAAGCAGGGAATAATAATGCTAACAGAACACGAGTCTGCGGTTGGGGAAATTGTATTAGGAATAATGTTTGTTTGGGAAAATTGTGTTTGCATTTTATGAAATTGACGATAAATTGATTAGCGAGTAAAAGTAATCTTCTGTACGGCAAATTTTCGTAGAAAGGTCATTTCTCCAGTTTGAATGTTGACTGAAAATAGAGAATTTGTACCTTCGTAAGTCGGGTCAGCCAGTGCAAATAATTGGTTGGAGGGGGATAATGCTAAGCTAGCTACGTCATTAAATAAGGGTCGTTTATTATAAGTCAACTGCGCAATCGGTATAATTTTAGCTTTACCAGTCACGATGGAGCGGTTGGCAAAGTCGAACTGGACTAGAGTTGGACCACCGTCAGGACCAAGCAATGTACCGTATATGTTACCTTTAGGCGATTGGCTTAGATTGCTATATCGCCGATTAGGTCGTAAATCGATATCAGATAAATAGGTGACTCTGCCAGATTGACGATCGACATTGGCAAAACGAAATGGCGGTGTTCCTTGATTGAGACTAACAATGCTAAGAAGTCTGTTGTCAGTAGTGTTGAGTATACTTTCAAATGCAGCATTTGCATCTAGCCCTTGAGGTTCGGGTAGATTTTGTGCAGATGAGGAAATTAAACGGCTGCGTCGTCCTACGCCTCTACCAGGCAATGACGTGGCAGGACCTGTTGCGATCGCAAATCTACCGTTGGGAAGTGAGGTAAAACCGCTAATGCGTTCGTTAGTTTCAAGTTTACGTTGGATGTTGGTTGGTAAGAGATTACCTGTGGCTAAATTCAGCGCTTGAATAATTAAGTTTGTGCCGGTAGAATCTACTGTTACACCATAAAGAATTGGTCCTGTTTGTGCCAGCGTTCGTTTAGCAAAGCTTCCTAAAGCCGTCGCAGCTGCGCTGGCGATCGCAATTTGTCCAAAGCGGCGGCGTCTGATTCTCAAATTCATCTTTGTATTCCTTAAGAAGAAATAGCGTTGACTTAGGGAACAATAATGTCTGGATCAGGGGTCAAAGGTTTAGCTCCCATATCTGCCAAGATGTTCACCGCAATTTGCTTAGCGCGAAGATCTTCACGCGGGGTAGATACACCATCGCTATCTAGTCCCCACATCCATTGAATCGAACCAGTTGCAAAAACTTTTGCTTTGCTAGCAGCAACATAGCGAACTGCGTGTGATACTCGAGGATTCGTTCCAGCAGGAAATCCTTCTAATTCTACGTTGTCAGGAACCTGCGGGGATTGCGATTCGGCCAGAATTTCTAGCCCATTAGGAGAAGCATTTGGATTAATTGCATCCCATTCAAACCCCACTAATTGGCTGAGGCGATCGCCGTTGCTAAGACCTGTATTAGCATAGTAAGGATGGTTGCTGTTTTTGATAACAAAATCAAAGCCTCCATAAACAATATCTATGTCACCAACGTACATGACTCCTAGCAAAGCACTTTCTGGCTTATTATTCTGCGGGCTGCGAAATTTATTGGTTGCAGCACTCGAGTTTTGTGCAGCGACTGGATCTAGATTCCATGCGTCTTTGTAACATGCCATAACACGGTCAGCAACTCCACTTGTGCTGTTCTCAAACCTGACTCGCCAATAACAGGTATTAGCAGAGAAAAATCCTAAGTTAACTCCACTGTTACGGGCTTGCTCAACATGATTGCGTTCTTCTAATGACCAGTATTCATCATGACCAACTGACAGAAAAACTTGATGTTGCTGTAGAAGCTGGGAATTATTCTGTACATCCATGTTGGTGATGTAAGACACATCATAGCTTTGAGACTCCAACCACCGTACCATGTTGTACTCCCATCGAAAAATATTATTGAATTCACCGAATCCAACACCAGTTTGTGAGAAGGGACAGTCGTATGAAATTTTAAATCCTCTTTGTCCACCAATACTATTGAAACTATATAAGCTATAGCCGCCAGTATTGCTATATGCAAGAAATGTTGTAAAGCTACTTTGGAATAGTATTTTAGAGTTACTACTATCGTCACGCACGACAAACCATATTTGGCTTTGCTTACCTGTTCGTTGGTCAGTCAGCTTAGCTATGTACAAACCACTTGTCCAATTAGCACCAACGGCGATCGCGTAGGATGTTGACCAGTTACATTCAAACAAACGGGTAGTACTATTTAAAGTCCCTGCTGGTTGGGTAATTCCGTTCAACAAACCACTACTAGCGACTAAGCGACCACCCCTACCTCCGTAGTATCCTAAACGGTACACATCTACTGTAAATTGTCCAGACTGTGCCAGAGAAACTTTAATGGGGAGCGAACCACCTTTGTTAACGCTTGTTGCTGTTGCATAACCAGCAATCTCATTAAAAGCTTGATTAGTGATTTTCCAGTTTGTCGTACCTTGTTGTAGATTCTCTAAATAGATTGCGTTAGGGTTTTCTGGAATAGCTTTCGCCGTAAAGATAACACTACCAATTCCACTGGCTGTAGCAGTTACAACGACAGCGTTGTTGGGTCCACTCGGTATCGAACCTAATGTCAGCGATGTACTAGCTAGACCACTACTATTAGTGACAGCAATATTCGGTGAAACTGAACCTCCGCCACTGTCAACCGTAAAGCTAACTGTAACGCCAGCTTGAGGATTGCCAGCACTGTTCTTAACTCGTATTACCAAGGGGTTAGGTAATGTCGAACCCACCGTACCACTTTGGTTATCACCGCTTACTTTATTAACAGTACTGCTAACAATAAATACTATGTCGCGGAAATAGTTGCTATTTTGGTAAGAACTCGTGGGAAAAGAGTTAAAACTACCGTAAACTCCATTATTGCCATCAGAAACCGTTCTCAGCGATCCATTGACTACTGAGTTTGCCAATTGGTTGTAGGTCAGTGCAAAATGACTGTTACAGTTGACGGAAACTACATATGTAGTATTAGGGTCTATATAAACTGGGGTGCTAAGCTCCTGCTGTTGCCAACCTGAAGCTGACTCGTTCGTGAAGTTAACGGTTGCTAAGACTTGACCGCCTGCTGTCCAAATTTTACCAACATGCGTACCTGTTTCGCTGGGTGCTTTCCAATAGCGAATTGCAGTAATTTGACCTCCAGCAGAGCTTTGGAACTTCGTTCCTAGTTCATAAGCAACACCATCACTAGCATTCGAGATACCAGGAACTTGGTTTGTGAATAAAGTCTGAGTGGTAGGATTGCCTGTAGGATTAGCTGTAGCACTAAAAGTTACACTACCTATCCCAGACGCTGTTGCACTCACGGTATTAATCACTGGCTCGATTGCACCTGGGGCTGATCCTAAGGTAAGGACAGTGCTAGCCTGTCCGTTAGTATCAGTTACTGCACTAGTAGGAGAGACTGAGCCACCGCCACTATCAATTGTAAAATTGATCGTGACTCCTGATTGTGGATTACCAGCAGCGTCTTTCACTTGAGCGACTAATGGTGCTGATAATGTTGTTCCTGCTGTACCAGTTTGATTGTCTCCACTGACCTTCGTAATTGTTTGACTGCTAGTAACAACGAATACAACATCGCGGAAGTAGTTGCTGTTCTGATACGAACTACTTGGGAAAGAACCTTGAGAAGCAAACACTCCATTATTACCATCAGCTACTGAACTGAGATCTCCATTGGTTACAGTAGTTCCTAATCCGTTATACGTAATCGGAAAATGGCTATTAGCGTTGACAGAAACTACATATGTTGTGTTTGCAGCAATCGATTGTGGTGTATTAAGTGTTTGCTGTTGCCAGCCTGAAGTACTTTCATTCGTAAAGGTTACGCTACTCAGAAGTGTACCTGTTGCTGTCCAGATTTTACCGACATGGGTTCCTGTTTCGTTAGCTGCTTTCCAGTAACGAATCGCAGTGATTTCTCCAGCTTTTGCGCTTCTGAACTTCATTCCAAGCTCATAGGGTACACCGTCAGAAGCATTTTGAATACTAGGAGTTTGAGTTGTAAATATAGTTTGGTTTGTTTGTACTTGTGCTATTAAAAATTCCTCATGGGAATCTGCTGTGTAACTCATTGTATTTCTATATGATTTACTTGATGGGTGTACTTGTTAGCACGACGTAGCACTTTATTACTTAGCTATTACGATCTTTAACTTCTGATGCTAATAACTAAAGTTTAATTAATGAATAGAACAGCTTACTTTGATGTAAAGATCTGCACATCAATAATTAGACAGCAAAGCTGTATGATATTGCTCAAACATATGGCAACAGTGCAGTGATTAAATTAAGCCATGACTAAATTTGAATCAGTGTTGTTATTTCAAACTGATATAAATGAAATATGACACAAATTAGTAGAAATTGCTATATATTAGTCTTAATAGAAGCTTAGCTTACCTCCTATAATTTTTATTGAAAGTAATTTTAATCTTTATAAAGAAAGTTCAGACTTCTATGTATAATACAACGATAAAGCATTTCCCAATGTAAACGCAACATTTTTTTAGAAATTTTTAGAACATTGACACTTCTTGTGATTTTGCCTTAAAGAAAGTGTGTCGTGATATTAAATTTGAAAAACTTAGGAGAGCTAAATTTAATATGAGAAATTCGGCTGAGTTTCAGGGAAGACGTCTTGGTAAAGAGCAAATCATAAAAAATTGGTTACGGCTTGATTTGTGGCTGGGGATTGTATTGGTTTGTTTTGCTGCGATCGCCGCATTAAGCTGGGGTAAACTAGACGGTGCGGTTATCGATATTGGGCGTGAAGTAGAAATCCCAGCGCGTTTACTTACAGGACAAGTACTCTATCGCGATATTGTGACGTATTATGGTCCGCTTGCGTATTACGTAAATGCTTTAGCACTGTTTATTTTTGGACACCGTTTGGAAGTCTTTTATATACTAGGTTTTCTTTTATCATTGACTGCTACAGTTTTAGTTTATCAGTTAGCTAAGACGCTGACTAATGCAAGTTGGGCTGCTTTATGTACAGTGTGCATAATGATTTACTGCATTTTGGGTTCAGGAATATTTAATTTTGTAGTGCCTTATAGCTATGCAGCCGTATATGCAACAGTATTATGTTTAATGGCGATTAGTTGTGTACATTATTACGAACAGTCATCCTATAAAATGAAATGGCTGATAGCTGCTGCGATCGCTTGTGGGCTAGCGGGTTTATCAAAACAGGAATATGGAGTTGCTGCAATAGCAGGGGTGTTAGCTGCAATCAATCTCTCTGGAGTGCAAAAGTTCAAAATCAAAATACATCGTAGCTTGTTAGTAATATTGATTGCTAGCCTTTGGGCGTTCATTCCATTAGCTTTACTTGCGCAGCAAGCTTCTTGGGAAAATATTCATACTTCGTTATTTCCGATTGCTAAAGCTGATGTTTTAAATCGTAGTCAATTGTTTCAAACTTCACCGATTAAAACTTTACAAGTATGGTGGCTATCGCTTAAGGTTTTTTTGACTACTTCGGTAGTCATTGTCTTAGCCATGGTAGCAGCACATTGGTTAGTTAAATCAAAGAGCAACAGTTCACAAAATATAAGGAATGTCACTGAGTTTTTGATTAGTTTTACTTTCGCCAGCGCTGGCATTATTGTGCTAAGTAAAGTAATTCTCCGTAGTCAGTTTATGGCAGTAGCTTACCCTTTAGGAGAGCTATCGTGGTTTATACCTGTGATCGCTGGATGGTTACTTATCTTATTTACAAAGCGTCACAAGTTTAGTCAAGTAGGTTTGCTAGGAGCATTGTTAGTATTTTCACTAGTCCTTAATTCTCGCTGGCTATTTTATATTAATTTTTATGGCTTATACGCTACAACAGTTATTATATTATTTTTTACCTTGCTTTATTATTTAGCACAAAAAAACCGCAAAATTGTTTGGCATTACTTACTGATTTGCCTATTAATTGGCGCTAGCTTTAAAGCTGGAAATCTGATTCGCAATTACAATTATGCTGTTAGCTCAGATTACGGAACTTTTTATTTGACAGATGCTAAAACAGCGCGAGTCTTTAATCAAACAATAGACGTTATTGATGCTTCTGGTGCTACTTCAGTTCTAGTTTTACCCGAAGGTAATATCCTAAATTTTCTCACAGCAACCCACTCACCTAGTAAAGAACTTACTTTTCTTCCGGTAGCTTTACCAACAGCACAAGATGAAGAAAACTTTCTTACCCGAATGCGGGCTAATCCCCCTGAACTTATTGTTTATGTAGAACGCGAATTTACTGAGTGGGGATATAATACGTACGCAGACTTTAACCCTATAGTGGCGCGTTGGATTGTGGATCAGTACCAGCTGATTCATTCGTTTGACGATCTGATTCAGATCTATGCTCAAAAATAAATAATAGTAAATGGGAACAAAGTTTTAGCAAAAATTACTAAAATATTTTGTACCCATTTATTTCAGTTTATCAACTTCGGTTAATACAGAAACTTTACGAGTGATTCCATACTGTTAAACGTTCATTTTTAAGAAATTCCTCAACATGGCGTACGACTGTATTATTGTTGAGTGTATCGTTTACAAATTGGGAAGTATTGAGAACTAAGAAATCTTTGTGACTAGTGGTAGCTTGTGGTGCTTTGCGCGAGTAGTTAAGAATCTGTAAAGGTTGAACGTGCTTGGCACGATTAATATGAGTGGTGACAATATCATTTTCACTTAAATGGGGAAACATATAACGAAGACCTGATACAAATAGTTGACGCAATTCTGCATCAGTTTTTTGCAACAGAGGATCGCTTGATAGGATATATTTTGGTAGATAGGTTAAATGTAATCCAGCAGTTTCTTGAAGCGATACAAGATTAGTCATACCGATCGCTCCAGTAAAAGGAACTCGACTATCAGCAATATTGACGATGTAGTGAGGAACTAAAGGTTTACGGGTAACTAATGCCATGCAGATGACACCGAGATATTCAATTGAAGTGCGATCACCACTCATTTGAACAAGACTAGGCGGTGCAACGTCTTGTAAAATTTCCACAGGTGCGGTAAAAATAACCTTATCAAAATGCTCTTTTTTACTTTTGTACTCAACCCACAAACCATCTACAGAATCAGGAATAATTCTGTTAATTGCTACACCGGTACAAATACAGCTACCCGCAGTATAAATCAACTTTTCAAGACGATCAAAAACTGTTTTATATCCTCCTACAACATAGCCTAATTTTTCTTTATTTAGAGAAGAATCACGCGCTGAGAACAAACGTTTAATATAAGACCATATAAAAACCGCAGAAACTTTTTTATAGTTTTCTCCAAGCTTCGCTAGTAGTAACGGTAGCCAAAATTTTTGATAAGTCTTCCTACCGCTAACTTTAACTAACCAATCCTCAACAGATATTCTTTCTAAAGGTTGCCAATTTTTAATGCGGGAGCCATATATTAAAGTAAAAGCTAGCCGAAACTTTGCCCACCAACTAAGAGGCGGAAAGCGTAAAAATTCTAATGTGTTACTAATTGAATATAATTTTTTATCGACATAGTAGCCTGTACCTGTACTGCGCCAACGTAACTGCTCACCTAAGCCAATATCATGTAAATATCTAATTAAATGCGTATCCGAAGGCAAGATAACATGATAGAAGCGATCCCACACAAAAGAACCGTAATCGTGATAAGTTGCAAGTCCACCTAGTTGATGATTACGTTCAAAAACAGTCACTATATGTCCTTGCTGCGAGAGACGATGAGCTAAAACTAGCCCCATCAAGCCACCACCAATCACTGCAATGTTCATATGAATTTTATAATAAATAAAGCAATTCTAAGTTATTCCTCTTATGTCTATCTTATGGAAAGACTACGTTATGTGATTTGTCAAATATAGGCGTCAACTTGTAACTTAGGTAATAGGTAATATCAATTACCCATTACCAATTACCAATCTATTTCTCAACTCAGCACAAGTAGACTTGAGTCCTCTTGTGATTTTAGACTGCGATGCCAAGCAATTGTTCTTAATAGTCCTTCTTCTAGAGAAACTGCCGCTTTGATACCAAGAATTTGCTCGCAACGTCTACTATCGGGAACTCTACGCCGCACATCTTCATACTTCTTCCCAGTAAATGATTCGTAAGGAACAAATCTAAGCTTAAGATTACCAGGTGTATCACTTAATATTTTAATAGTTTTAGCCAAGTTCAATATTGAAATTTCGCGATCGCTTCCTATATTAAAAATCTCGCCGTTGGCTTCAGGTTTGATAATTGCTGCGTAAATTCCAGCTATAGTATCACTGATATAAGTAAAACTACGTGTTTGTAAGCCATCTCCATGAATTTGAATTTCGCGATCGCTCAAAACTTGTTCAATAAAAACCGATTGTGGTCCACCCCACCAAGATAAGTGATGTCGCGGTCCATAGGAACCAAAAAAGCGTAAAATGACAACAGGAAATCCGTAACTTTCTTGATAAGCGAAGGCTAAATGTTCATCAAAAAGTTTAGAAACAGCATAACTCCAGCGGGCTACCTTTGACGAACCTAAAACGGAATCATCATCTTCGTTAAATGGTAATTTAGGATTGCGACCATAAACATCAGAAGTCGAAGCTAGAACGCATTTACAGTTACGCGATCGCGCAAACTCTAAAACATTTTCTGTTCCCTGATAATTAATTTTTAGCGTATCAATTGCTTTACCATAACGGGGAATTTTAAATGCTGCTAAGTGAACCAAACAGTCAAAGTCTTCTAAATCCGCAAATGTCGATGCTTCAGTGATATCCCGTTGTAGAAACTTAAACGCTGGATTATCTAGATGATGTGCTATGTTTTCTAGTTTTCCCATGCACAGGTTATCAACACCAACAACTTGATGACCTGCTGCTATAAGTTTATCTAGTAAATGAGAACCAATAAAGCCCGCAACTCCTGTAACTAATACTTTTCTTGGTAATATCATCATTCTATTTTCCTTATTTTAAAAATTACATTTGTACAACTAAACAAACTCCAGTGATGATGATTGCAATTCCTATCCATTGGCCAAAAACAATCTTTTCTTTAAGAATTTGATGTGAAGCCAAGGGAACTAAAGCAAACGTCAATCCAAGGGCAGGAAAAGCTTGGCTCAACGGAATTGTGCGTAAAACAACGAGCCATAATAGCGTAACAATTACATAACAAATAGACCAAATCCAAAAATAGTATGAATTAAAAATTTTCGGTGCCGAGGCATTATTATAGAGTGCGTATTTGAGAGATACTTGCCCAACAGTACCGAGAACTACGACAAGTAATAAAAATATCCAAGGAAGAACATTCATTTCGATATGAGTTGGCGATCGCTTTGAGATAAGGCGACAAATAGAACTCCGGTAAAGATGAGTAATACTCCTAGAATTCGTGTAAAGGTGATCGTCTCATTAAAGAAGTAGTACGAACCGAATAAGATTCCCACATAATTCAAACTACTTAAAGGATAAGCAACACTAAGTTTGACAACCCGTAGCGCTAAAACCCAATTTGCTACTCCAATCGTATAAGTCGCCAGTGCTAAACTTAATTGCACAACAAACGATAACGTAAATAGTTCTGTAGCAGCAATACTCATTGTATGCTTCATGAGCAGTTGTCCAGTAATACCAAAAAGTATACTAAGTGATAGCTTAAGGTAAGCACGTGGTTTAGCTCGAACCGTGGAAATTTGAGACATAAAAATCGGAATTAGCTATTTTTTTACATTCATTTCTCTACACAAATTACGAAATTAGCAAATGAGTATTATACGTATTCATGGATACAGGATAAATTTGCTGAAGCTTGACTGATTGCTTCGACAGTGATTTGTTGCTCGAATAAACTTAACTCAGGAAACATTGGTAATGATAAAACTTCAGTACTTAATTTTTCACTATTGGGTAGCGAACCCAAAGGATAATTCAAGTGACTATGTACTTTCTGCAAATGTAAAGGAATTGGGTAATAAACCATTGTGCTAATTCCTTTTTGATTTAGCTGTTGCTGGAGGCGATCGCGTTGTCCGTCCAAAACCCGAATCGTGAACTGATTCCAAACAGATGTACCGTTAGCAACAACGCTTGGCAGTACAATCCCTGCAACAGAAGCGAGTTGTTCTAAATAGTAATAGGCGATCGCCTTTCTAGCGGTGTTCCATTGTTCGAGATAGGGTAGCTTAACAGATAAAATCGCTGCTTGCAGTGTATCTAAACGGCTATTTAAGCCCAATTCTTCATGTTGATACTTAATTTTTCCCCCGTGTCGGCGCAGATACTCAACGCGATCTGCAATTTCAGGATCGTTTGTGGCGATCGCACCGCCGTCACCAAAACAGCCTAAGTTTTTTGTTGGGAAAAAGCTAAAACAACCAACATCACCAATCGTTCCGACTTTTTGTCCTTGCCAAACTGCGCCTGTTGCTTGCGCGCAATCTTCAATGACTTTGAGATTATATTTGCGTGCGATCGCCATGATCGTAGACATATCGCACGGACGACCGTAAAGATGCACAGGTAATATCGCCTTAGTACGTTCGGTAATCTTGCTTTCGATTTGCTGGGGATCGATATTGTAAGTTTCTAAATCGACGTCTACAAACACAGGAGTCGCACCCACAATCCCAATCGCTTCGGTAGTTGCGATAAACGTAAACGGCGTAGTGATTACTTCGTCTCCAACACCAATATTTAAGGCGCGTAAAGCTAAGTGTAAAGCATCAGTACCAGAATTGCATGAGATCGTAGAAGCACAATCAAGGTAGCTAGCAAACTGCATTTCAAAGCATTTCACTTGTGGACCCATAATATAGCGCCCATCAGCCATCACGGAACTAACGACATTGATTAACTCAGGCGCAAGTAGATGATATTGACTCTTGGCATCAAAACTTGGAATTTTCATATTCTAAATTGATTTCATTTTATTATTTGAATTTGGTGCGGGTTAGTATACTGATATTGGCGATCGCACTCGTTGCAAACGTGGATTTTATCTAGACTGACAAGCTTCGCGCCACACTCGCACATCCAACCGCGTTGTCTTGCAGGATTACCGTAGACAAGAGCATAATCAGGAACATCTTTCGTTACTGTAGAACCTGCACCTATGAACGCATGATGACCAATCGTTACACCACAAACGATTGTGGCATTTGCACCAATTGTTGCCCCACGTTTCACTAAAGTCACTAAATAATCACTAGCGGTGTTGCGTGGAATCGCTGATCGCGGATTTCTGATGTTTGTAAATACGCAACTTGGTCCGCAAAAAACATCATCTTCTAAAATGACGCCTGCATAAACCGAAACATTGTTTTGAATTTTAACGTTACGACCAATTTTCACCCCAGCCGCGACAAAGACATTTTGACCAAGCTTACAATTTTCGCCAATCTCAACATTGGGCATAACATGGCTAAAATGCCAAATTTGCGTTCCTGTACCAATCGTACAAGGAGAATCGACATAGGCTGATTCATGAACAAAGTAATTGGTAGCGGGTGGCTGTAATTTAACTGACAAAGCACTTCTCCCGAATATCAATTTCAATTATTGTGCCGTGAGTTGTTAAGGATGCTTGCGCTGATTCTAAAACGGTTAAAACATCAATCCCATTTTTGATTCCGGTGACGGGTTGTTGACGGTTTTGGACGCAATGCAGAAAATGCTGACATTCCAAAAGTAAAGGTTCGGCTTGCGGTAGCGGAATAATTTGTTTTGCATCTTTGTGCAAGATTGGCAAATGACCTTGAAATTCGACGCGCTGCGGGTAAAGGCAAAGTTTAGCATCCGTTGAGACATCATCAAAAACTGCCATTGCGCGATCGCCCACAACAACTAGCCGATGTTCTTTAAACGGATGCAGCCAACTTACGAAAATATGCGCTTTGATATTGTCAGCAAATTCTAAATTGATCGTACAAAAGTCTTCAACCGTATTAAGACTGCTACCAAATGCTTGAATGCGGCGCGGAAGTTCGCCTGTAAATCCGAGAATATTGCAAATATCGTGCGGCGCGAAACTCCATAACACGTTTTCTTCGGTGCGAACTTTGCCAAAACTTAAGCGATTTGAGTAAAGGTATTGCAGTTTGCCAAGTTTGCCATCAGCGACGAGTTGACGTAGTGTTACTAATGCAGGATGATATTCAAGCAAATGCCCAACCATTAGTAGGCGATCGCTTTTGTTTGCTAGCGTTTGAATTGCTAAAGCATTGCCTAAAGTCAACGCCAGCGGCTTTTCAACAAAAACATCTTTACCCGCAGCTAAAGCTTGCATGACGAGATCTGCGTGTGTTGTTGCAGGCGTTGCAATCACAACAGCTTGCACCTCTGGTAGTGATAATACCTGTTGAAAGTCTGTCACGCAAGGAACGTCAAATTGTTCGCTGAGTAACTTGACTGTCGTATAGCTAGCATCGCAAATAACTCTTAAGACACCAAGTTGGGCAAAGCTGCGGACAAGATTTTTACCCCAATAACCACACCCAACAACTGCTATATATTTGTTTTGACAATACATAATTTTCCAAAAATATACTTTCAGGAGTATGATGCGCCCCAGAATTCAAGGGAACCAAGCCTTTCAAAGTACCCCACATATAAAATTAGGGGGCTGTCAACACCTACTTTTATGCACTTACAGTGTTAGCAGTTCTCAAGCCTTTTGTTGCCAAAACGTTTCTCGTATCAATAATTAAAGATGAGTAGTCAGCAATTAGTTTGTAATCTACATCATCATGATCTGTAGCAATAATAACCGCATCAAATGTTGCTAAATTTTCTTTTGTTAATGCTGTGGATTGTAAATTAATTTCTGGAAAATGTCGATGATTTGTACACGTTGGTGCATAAGGATCGTGATAAGACACGTTTGCGCCTTGTTGTTGCAGTAGCTGAATGATTTTTAGCGCGGGGCTTTCGCGTTGATCGTCTACATTTTTCTTATAAGCGACGCCTAAAATCAAAACTTCAGAATTTTTTAATGGTTTTCCACAATTATTCAGTGCAGACACTAAACGGCTGACAACATAGCTTGGCATTAAAGTATTGACTTCACCAGCTAGTTCAATAAAGCGTAAAGAAAGGTCATACTCGCGGGCTTTCCATGTTAAGTAAAACGGATCTATAGGAATACAATGTCCGCCCCAACCAGGACCTGGATAAAATGCTTGAAATCCAAAAGGCTTAGTTTTTGCGGCTTCGATGACTTCCCACACATCGATGTCCATTTTATGAAAGAGAATTTTTAACTCATTAACGAGTGCAATATTCACTGAGCGGTAAATATTCTCTAAAATTTTACTCGCTTCAGCGGTGCGAGTTGAAGAAACGGATACAGTTTGCGTAATAATCTGGTTATACAACGTTTGTGCTAAATCGAGACACGTTGGGGTTACTCCACCAATCACTTTTGGCACATTAAATATTGAGTAGTCAGCATTAGCAGGATCTTCGCGTTCAGGTGAATACGCTAAAGCAAATTCTTCACCAACAACTAAGCCAGTTCCCGCCAGAATTGGTAATACGACTTCTTCGGTTGTTCCAGGATAGGTTGTACTTTGCAATACAACGAGTTGTCCCATTCTTAGATAATGTGCGATTTCGTAGGCTGTTTGAGTGACATAACTCAAATCCGGTTCGCGATGAATACTTAATGGTGTCGGAACACAAATGATGATGACATCGGGTTCTTTTAACCGACTCATATCACTTGTAGCGGAAATCAGCTTATTTTGTAGCTGTTCCCCTGGAATGTGTTTAATATAGGAGCGACCTTGCTCGATTTGATGAATTTTATTTTGGTCAATATCAAAGCCAATCACAGAAAAACCTTTTTCCGCAAAAGCTACGAGTAGCGGTAAACCAACATAGCCCAAGCCAATCACACCGATTGTTGCTTGTTTACTGGCAAGTTGCCCTTTGAGTTCTTTTAAGAAGTACATATTTTAGCACCATAAAAATGAAAGTAGCGGATGTAAGTTGTTGCTAAGAAGAATTGCATCATTGCTAATAGTTAGCCATGCTTGATATCAAGCATTTGCTTTTGTCAATTATTAATACTAGCCGCGATGCTCCTGAGTTACCTTTTATGTAAATTCTGAATAAACGAGTTACCTGCTACGGCGTTGCTGAATCCAGTATGATATTGTCCCCCAACCCCCCAATCCTGGGGGCTAAGAACCACTTAAAGTCCCCAAGGGAAGACCACTGCGGTGCGGAGGTGTCCGCGCCCCATAGCAAGTGGCGTGGATTTAGGGGCAGCAAACGGTTGATGATTTCAAAAATTCATTCCTCAGTCAGCAATACCCCTGCTACAGCACTGCTTCCCCAAGCTATTGTAGCGACTTGAATAAATTGTTAGTAACATTACAGTCACTATAGCCATTTACTTTGAAGTAGCATAACAAGTTGCATTGTTCCTTAAATCCACATCAGTTGCACTCAACGAGGACACCTGACCGGCGGACTATCTCCCCATACATGAGAGACTTTAAGGCTCTATTTCCCATAACGTTTGTTCACCGAGTCGAGAAGCAAATCCAGAAGTTCAAAGTGATACAAATGTGTATACACTGTAAAAGGAAATCGAGAGGGAAGTAAAACTCCTCAGAATATTTAATTTAGGTTCATTATTTGCACCTAAGTTAGAGATAATATACGACCAGCTACGCCTATCAGTTATTGCATCGTGTTACAAACATAGCAATTTCTTGATGAGTGCGTAAGGCGGACTAACTTACACTACTTGTGTTTACTATGTACCACTACTACTCGTAAGAAAGCAAGTGATTACGCAATATTTTAACAATTGTTATTGTTTTCAGACAAGTAGCTCGTTACTAGCTACAAAATATTGACTCTTTCTGCCTTTAAACCTGATTCAGCGATCGCCTGCTGTAGCGCGGCGGTATTGCTATCTCCGGTATAGACAAGCCGTTGTAAATTGTGGACAGCCGCAATGATTTCCCCACTCGGTAAAATCGGAAAAATAATTGAGTCTCCAGGTTGCGAGAACATCGTAATCAGTCGTTGTACCAACTTAACGTCTACTGCTGCTAGCTGTAAGATGAGTACAGCACTAGCTTTATCGAGTAACCAATCGTGCTGCCATTCTCCATCCGTTAACCCCAACGCTAAGGGAATCGAGGGCGGAAGTCGATTGATAAATTGCGGCGATCGCGTATTTCCATAAAATAATAAATGCTTTCTACCCAGCAAATACCAGTATGACAGTTGTTGAGATACAGGGGTGTCTTTTAGCTTTTTAGTTGCCGGTTCGACCCCTGGTGGCATAATCGAGACAACTTGCGGTTTAGCAACAATTTCTAGTGTTTCCGCTTGTGTTTCTTCTTGAACAACAGGCTTTGATTGTGGCTGATTGCGGTGTTCGAGTGCTTTGCGGATATCTTTGTGTGTGACTTTTTGCCCTGTTTGGGCTACTTCAATAAACTGATCTTTGATATCCTGAGGTGTCGAGGGCGAGGCTAATAGATAAAGCGCTGACGTCGCGATATTAAAGTGTGCAAATTTTGCACGCTCGTTAAAAGTTTCATAAACGTTGATAAAATTGTAAGCCGTACGGCGGCTCCATCCAAATTCAGCTTTCAACCAATTATCAAATTGTCCATGTTTGAGTCTTGAACGGACTTCAGCTAATTTTTGTCCGATTTCCCAAATATCTTGGGCTGTTCTTTGCAGTCTTTCTTTGAGTTCTTGCGTATGTTGCTGGATAAGGAGGCGATTTTCTGGATTCAACTGCGTATAATCAAATTCACCCTGAGAACGCTGGTTTCCTGGAAGGTCATTCATACTCACTTTCAATCACGCTTTTGGACTACTGTTAGCACTCGCAATCACGATTCTCCGCATCCAACACCTTATGATTAGTTATTTTTACTTAACTAAGTATGGTGGCAATCTTGATAAGTAGATCAAATAAGTTTTGCATATGAAATCAAGTACTTATGGTGAACGCTATTTAGGCATAACCAAATGTCCCAACATCAGTACTTTACCGTTGATAACAGATGCTTGGTTCTATCCTGTGAGGGAAACTTTTTTTTATTTAGTCAGAATTTATTTTATCTACTCTTTGCAATTTATACTAATGGTTTTTATTTTTTTTTACAAGAACAAATTATTTATCACATATTACAATTTATGTAGTTTATTGCTTCATTACTGACTAAGCCTTTGCTCTGACAAGTTGTCTGATGTTAATAGCTTTTACACTTTGCACATTAATAGAAGTTACACAGCTATCCCTACGTTTTAAATTTTAGTATATAAAGAGCTACCCCTCTAGAGGTAAAGTCAGAAGTCATATCTATTTTTTTAAAAATACATACTTTTTCAGTATCTTTCCTGTTCTTCCTCAGCAATACCACTTACCCTTAATACAAAATTCACAACATACAGCAGTAACAACAGAATACTGAGCGCGACGAAAGCAAAAACTATATAGATCAGCATATTGATTACAAATAACTATTATCTGTTAGGCAAGATGGCTAATGATAAACAGTATTAGCTGTCTGCAATCTATTATATCTTGATGGTCGAATAATATGTCAATCTTAAGATATGTTAGTAGTAGCAAGCGTTCTACTTACTATTTACTAGGATTTGAACGAAGTAAGCTACTAGTTGAACTTCATAAGAGGAGTACGCGTAGACTAGCTAACTTAATCAAGAAATGAGCAATCAATTTTGACTAATAACTTTTCTCATTCAACGATGAGACTTTTAACAAAAAGCATTTCTCAATAAATTTATAACGTACCAGGATATCAGAGTGCAGCCATTAGTAGTTATGCAAATAATTAATTGTATTTCACAGTATGTACACTTTTACTCATGAAGCGCTTAAACGGTTTATTGAATGCAATCCGATTTGCACCTGACTTTTGCATAACTTTGTTCTGATCTCTCGTGCTAGCCAAATTGAATCAAAACCGATAAAGTTACTGGTAATGCGGAACTAACACACTACTGACATATTTTTAATAAAGCAAAGTTATGTTTCTTACAAAATCAAAGCTATGAGTCAAAGGTAATAACTTACAAAATCTAAATTATTTTTGTATTTTGGATAACAATTAGCTACATAGCATACGAGTGTAAGTACTTAAATTAGTTTAACGATGCGATCGCTCGTCATGTGGTCTGTATACGGTACACTAAGCCGTTTTTGAGCATTGATGTTTGAGGCTTGCACGCAATTTAACTAAATTGAGCCAAGTGAAGTGTTATCGGTAGCTTGAGTTTATAAGAATTAAGAATAAAGACATGCTCAAATATAAAGCCGTAGATAGTAAGTTATCTATTTTAAATCAGCCTAGGCGAATTCAACTTAATTCTCCGCGCCGTCAATCACAATCAGTTCAAGGACAATTGACAATCGAGCAATTTCAAGAGTTTTCTCTACCAGCATCCGAAATTAGGCAGTACATTGTAGAATCCCTAGAAGGTTCGGCGGTAAAAAAAGTATGCCTGAATCCACAAATCGGTGAAGCGCAACTAGAGTTATGGGCAGATGCAGCCGCGCAAGCACGAAAGCCTGTATTTCTACGTATAGCCGTGATGGAGGCGTTGTATAAACATGACAACTCATTTCCTTGGCTGTGCAAGCGCCTTGCTGATTTTAGTGCGGCGGCGTTGTTGTTGATGCTACTAAGTCCTTTGCTATTAGTACTCATGTTGCTAGTGCGGCTTTATTCGCCTGGACCAATTTTCTTTCAGCAGTGGCGTGTCGGGCAAAGTGGTAAGTTATTCCGCATCTTTAAATTTCGCACGATGGTTGCGGATGCTGAAACGCAACATCATCAAGTTATGAAAAATCAGCAGGGATTACACAAGCTGAAGCACGATCCTCGCATTACACCCATGGGGCGTTGGATGCGCAAACTAAGCTTAGATGAATTACCGCAACTCATTAACGTATTACGGGGAGAAATGAGTTTGGTAGGACCGCGCCCGTGGGCGTTATATGATGCACTGCGCTTGAGTCCTGACGGGCAAAAGCGACTCAATGCTTTACCAGGAATCACCGGAGAATGGCAAGTTCGCGCGCGATCGCACCTTTTAGAGTTAGATGTTGTCAATGAGATCGATCTAGAGTACTTACGCAATTGGAGTCTTTACCGAGACCTCAAAATTCTCCTGCTTACGATTCCTCGAGTGATCTTCGGCGTTGGTGCTTGTTAGCAACATTGGATTTGGGAGCGTAAAAAGCAACTGCAACTATCATTTTAGCTGATAAATGGAAGTAACAGAACTCGACCTTCATAAATACTGGTACATTCTCAAACGTCGTTGGCTTCCTGCTGTTGCTGCGTTTGGCACTGTTATGGGTATTACTTATCTGCATACGTTATCAAGGGTGCCTATTTATCAAGCACAAGGAGAGCTACTCTTTAGACAAGATCGAAGCTCATCATTGATTGGCTTGCAGTCGGCGACGCAAGCCAATCCAACAACTCAGAACGACACATCACTAGCAACCGAAGCAAAAGTCATCCGTTCTATACCAATCTTGCAACAAGCTTTAGAGCAGATCAACGAAGCTTCCCAAAACACAACCTTGAGCTTAGAAAGTTTGCGACAAGGCTTAGATATCGTTGCTGTTGAAGGAACGGAGATTCTGCAAGTTGTGTATCGAGGTGAAGAACCTGAGCAAGCGGCTTTGATTGTTAACCAATTAATGAACGTTTATGTGAGCAAAAATTTATTAAATAATCGTGCAGCTGCAATTTCAGCAGGTAACTTCATTACAGCACAGCTTCCGAAAGTCAAGGCAAATTTGCAACGTGCCGATTTAGCTGTACGCAACTTTAAGGAAAAAAACCAACTTACGAATATTGAGCAATCGCAAACAGCACTAGCAGCAAACATCGAACGTGTTGGATCGCAGATTGATGCTGTGGAAGCACAACTTGTCGATTTAAATTCACGCACGCAAAGTCTTCAGCGCCAACTGGGAATGAATCCCCAGCAAGCAATGACGATCGCAACAATTAGCCAGTCATCAGCAATCCAAGGAGTATTAGCCGAATTACAAACTGTCCAGCGCCAGATTGCAGATGCGCGATCGCGTTATCGAGACGATCATCCGATTCTTGATTCGCTACAAGAGCGAGAAGCACGATTTCAACAACTACTACAAACGCAAACTAATCAAGTTTTGCAAGGTCAAACGCCTAATGGTAACAATCAATTACAAGTAGGACAAATTCAGCAAGACCTGATTTCTGATTTAATCGCAGCCGAAATTGAGCGCCAAGGCTTAATTTCGCAACAAGCTACCTTAACTCAGCAACAAAAAGCTTATCTGCAAAAAGCGACTAATTTACCTCGGCTGGAACAGCAGCAACGTGAATTAGAACGCGAGTTATCTGCTGCGCAATCAACTTACGAAGCTCTCCTGAGAAGTTTACAAGAAATTAAAGTTATCGAAAACCGGACAGTTGGTAATGTCCAAATTATTGAATATGCTCAAGTTCCTTCAGGAGCTATCAATGCTAGTAACACATCAGCATTAGCCGCTGGAAGCTTAGCAGGACTGATGATTGCTGGAGGTATTGTCTATCTTTTAGAGCTTACCGATAAAAAGATTAAAACGGCTAAAGAAGCTCGTGAAATTTTTGAATATAAATTACTTGGCACAATTCCACTTTTCCATAATGAATCTCAGACAGAACGTGAACAATGGCGAGTTCCCGTACTAGCTGAACCGCGATCGTTTATCACTGAAAGCTATCGAATGCTGCTAGCTAATCTTAAATTCCCTCCTTCGTTGGATCGCTCGTCTAGAGTCATTTTAGTAACAAGTTCTATCCCCAAAGAGGGTAAATCTACTACTTGTGCGAATTTAGCAGCAGTGATGGCATTGCTTAATTATAAGGTGTTAATTATCGATGCTGATTTACGTCATCCGTCTCAGCACCAGATCTGGGAGATTGCTAATCACATCGGGTTGATGAATACGATCACCAAACGTGTTGGAGTTAATAAGAAGGCTATTCAGCCAGTTGCAAAAAATATAGACGTGCTCACAACAGGTACTTCTGAATCAGACTTAGGTATTTTAATTGATTCTCGAAGTATGTCTACCTTAATTACGCAATATGCAAAACAATATGATTATCTCATCATTGATACTCCACCTTTAAGCATTGCTGCTGATGCCTCTATTTTAAGTAAGGTTGTTGATGGTGTAATTTTAGTCACTCGACCAGGCATTGCAGACATCAGTAGTTCTAGGTTTGCTAAAGAATATCTTGACCAATCTGGACAAAATATTTTAGGTATTGTAGTTAATGGTATTCCTCTCGACAACACTCTTCATAGTTACTATAGGCATGTCGAAAACAATACTGATGCAGGATCAGATTTTAAGCCATCAGACTTTATAAAAATCAAAGATTGGAGAAATACCTTGAGATTCTTTAGAAGACCATAATACTGAATATGCGAATGTTACAATTTTCTCCTAAAGCTATTTATTGGTGTAAAACCCTGAGTAAATTTGTTTCTGTACAATTAATCATTCAGGGGTTAGGTTTTATTAGTGGTCTTCTAATAGTTCGTACTCTAGATAAGCAGCAGTACGCCTACTTTACGATTGCTAACACCATGCAAGGGTCTATGACTGTGTTATCGGATAGCGGTATTACTGCTGGTCTTTCAGCTATTGGTGGTAGAGTTTGGCAAAATCGGGATCAGTTCAGTCAGTTGATCAATACTGCGCTGCAACTGAGAATATACTTATCTATTATCTCTGTTGTTGCTGTTACACCCATAACACTTTGGTTATTAATTAGTAATGGCGCATCAATTTTATCTGCAATTCTAATAGTAATCGTAATTATTCTAGGGTTAAATGCTCAGTTAACAATAGGAGTATTAGAAATTGTCCCCAGGCTTTACTCCCAAATCAATCGAATTCAAACTATAGAATTAGTACCTTCTGTTTCTCGCCTTGTCCTGTTACTCTGCGCTTATTTTACATCTTTAAATGCCCTAATAGCTGTTTTCATCTCATCACTTTCACTGCTGCTCAAACGTTCTGTTCTTATTAAATGGGTTACTCAAAATATAGATAGCGAAGCAAAAACTAATCAAGACTACTACCATGAAATATTAGCAGTTATTAAATCTTTATCACCAAATACTATCTTTTATTGCATACAAGGACAAATTACAGTTTGGTTGATTAGTTTTTTCGGCAATACACAAAATATTGCAGAGGTTGGAGCTTTAAGTAGACTGGCTGTTATATTTTCTATCATTAATTCAGTAATAGCAGGTATAATCTCTCCCAGTTTTGCTCGTTGCCATTCAGTAACTTTGTTACACCGTAAATATTGGCAAATTGTAGGCATTTCTTGTTTTCTTGGTTTCTGTATATTAGTATTTATAGCTATTTTCCCTGTGCAGATACTTTGGCTCTTGGGCGAACAATACGCGCATTTACAGAATGAGTTATTTTTGATTGCATTAAGTACAATTTTTAGTCACGTAGTGGGAGTTATGTGGTCTTTAAATTGCTCAAAGGCATGGGTTTCTTATTCGTGGTTTTCAATTCCAAGTACACTTACTACTCAGATTGCTTTACTCTTCTTAATAAATTTATCTACTATTGAAGGAGTAATTATGTTTGGAATTCTTTCTAATATCCCCTCTTTGGCTTTGAATATAGTATTGATGTACAAAGGTTTAGCTTCTTACAAAGCTTTGGATTTTGAATAGTTTTACTAAAAATAGCAAGGTTTATTTAGCACTATCGTATAAATTGTCTTAGGGATCATGAACGTGTTGGAGATACAGATAAGTGTCGCGTTGGTTACTCGAAATCGCCCTGAGTCGCTAAATCGTTGCTTGAAAAGTTTGCGATCGCAGAGCGTTCAACCTTTTGAAGTTATAGTGTCAGACGATTCTGATTTAGAATATGCTACAGCAACAGAGGCGATCGCCAAACAGTGGGACTGCCAATACATTAAAGGACCTAAACGTGGACTATACGCCAATCGCAATCATGCTGCACAAGCTTGCAAAGGGACTCATGTGCGAACCATGGATGACGATCACGAGTTTCCTGAAGACCATTTTCAAATACTTGAAGCTGTAGTTAAAGCAGATCCTCTTAGTATTTGGATTCTGGGTGAAAGCCATTACGATCAAATAGATTCTACAACAGGAATAGCATATTTACCTGGAGAAATTCAACCTAGAGGATTTAGTCAACTTCCTCGCAATCTTGATGATACTTGTGCTATTAGTGATGGAGCGACGATTTATCCACGAGCTATTTTCTCTTCTCACCATTACTTAGAGTTATTTAAATTTGGTAATCTTTATTTAGAGTTTGGAGCACGATTGAAAGCCTTGGGATATCGGATTCGTTATTGCCCAAAAACATACATCATTCATCATTACATTCATGATAAACGTTCTTTCAATGATCAGAAAATGCAGCAGCAAACTGCTTTTTTAGCTGCACTTTTAACTTATGGTTGTTATTTACCTAACTTTTTTAAGTATGTAGAATGCTTAAGTTATTTTAGTTTGATAGGATTAATAAGTACCTTGAAAATCAAAGATTATCACTTTAATATTTTTGATTTGTGGAGATTGTGGATAGTAGGCAGAAAATACCAGGAGCTTTTTAACAAGCAAAACTATGCTCAAATTATTTAAAAACTAAAGTAGAGTTTACATATTTGAAATATGATAATTTTTAAAATCTACCAGCGAATGAGCGCGATCGCTACAATAGATAATACTCCCATTGCTACTGGTGTCTTATGTTCCTCACAGTCGAACAACTAGAAGCACAGCTACCCGATGCAACTCAGCTACTGAGTGACGAGCCAGAAATGGAAAGTTCTCTACATTATCTGCAACTATTGTTGTTGGTTACGTGCTTAGAATGGCTGTGGCGCGAGCGAAACGATTACTTTATCGGTGCTAACTTGACAATTTACTACAGCAGGCAGCAACTACGCAATCGCGATTTTCGAGGACCAGACTTTTTTCTAGTACAACCCACAGAGAAACGTCCGCGTAAATCGTGGGTGGTTTGGGAAGAAGAAGGCAAATACCCTAACTTAATTATTGAGTTACTTTCTGATTCTACGGCTGGAGTAGATCGCACGCTCAAAAAGGAGCTTTACCAAAATCAGTTTCGCACTCCAGAATACTTTTGGTTTTCCCCAGATACTTTAGAATTCCAAGGTTTTCGTCTTAGTGGTCAACACTATCAAGAAATCATGCCCAACGATGCAGGATGGCGTTGGAGCGAAGTGCTAAATCTGTATATAGGTATTGCTGAAGGTAAATTACGCTACTTTACATCGGATGGAAGCATAGTACCAACTCCTGAAGAAGCAGCTATACAGATACAACAACAAGCACAGCAGGCGCAACAACGTGCTGAGCAAGCAGAATCACAATTAGAGCAAGAGCAAGCGCGAGCAGAACGATTAGCTAATCAACTGAAAGCTTTAGGAATTGAGCCAGATTTAGATAGTTGACGTCAATCTAATTTAGCGCTTCATCACTCATCTAGTAAGTCGTTGTCTAAGTCATATCAGTTAGCCAAAGCGATGCGATCGCCTTATCTAAACTAAGCTACTAACAAGTTTGAAAGCTTATGATTATTAGCTAACTTGTAACTGACTTTCTTACGATATTAGCTATTGTAAAAATTAAGGCATTCAGATAAATTTGAAACAATATATTTGAGCTTGCGTAGAGCATATCTTCCGTATGCGCAAGTCAAAATTATTAGTATTGCAATTTTAGTTATCAAGCTTCAGCAATAGTTAAGCTTAAGTTCATGCAGAAGTTACTTATAGTATCAACTCCTCTACCTCCACATCCGTGCGGGCAGGGAAATTACACAGCGATGATCCGTCGGCACTGGCCGGATGAAAAAACAAAAGTTATCCATTTGGTTACAAGCGGAGCCATTGAATCAAGAAAGCATTTGGGTATAGATGATATTTATGATTTTCACAATAATTATGCTTCTTTTATGGCTCTGCTAGAGCGTTTTCCTGATGCAAATATTCTCTTACAGTATGCAGGCAGAGGATATCACAAATACGGCTGTCCTTATTGGTTGCCCTTAGCACTTAAGCAGTGGCGCAAAAAGCATCCTTCACAGTCGCTTTTAGTTATGTTCCACGAATTATGGGCTTCTTTACCTATATGGAAAAAGCATTTTTTAACTGAAACTTTAAATAGCAAAATCACCAAGGAGTTGATTAGCTTAGCAGATGCGGTTGGTTGCCTGACACTGCATCAAGCTGAGCGGCTTAGAGCGCTTGTTCCTAGTGCCAAAATTTCTTGGATTCCTGTTGGTACAAATATTATACCAACTGAATTTGTAGATGCTAGTTTTACTCAGCGATCGCCAAAAGAGTTTTTAATATTTGGGCTACAGTATACGCGGCTATTGACATTACAAGAATTATCAGATTCACTGAAAAAATTATATAGCAGAGGATTACTTGAGCAACTGCATTTAATTGGTCCATTAGAAACGCGATGGGACTCAGAAGAAAAACAGCTTTTAGCAGAAATACTTCCTACGCACGCCGTTAAATTTCACGGCGTCATTCCTCCAGAAAAAGTCTCTCAATTCCTGCATCGTGTTGGCTTTAGTATTATTGGTCAGCCGCCAGAAAATCTAACAAAATCAAGTACTTTCATGGCTTTTGCAAGTCATGCGTGCAATGTGATATCGCCCTATGCTGCTACCACTGCGGTAGAACCAGTTTGTTATTTAACCCACCCGCAAGAGTTGTTACAAAACAAATTTAGTGATGTTGAAAACGATTTAGCTGCGCGGGGACATAATTTATGGAACTGGTACAAAATTAACGCCGATTGGCAAACCAATACGAACAAAATAGCAAAAATGTTGCATAATGAGGATTTTTTAGCGATCGCTAGCTGATTTCAAGATGTTTATATACTCGTAGTGAATTTAATGACATCAGTTATTTCTCATAACTCTAGCCAGCATTCATCGCCAATTACAATTGTATTACCTCAGTTACCGCCTACAATTTGTGGTGTAGGTGATTACACTTTTAATCTTGTTACAGCTTGGTCAAATATTTCAGAATTTAATTATTTAGTTGTTAGAGGTTTAGACGAATCAAAAGCTCAATATCCCCAACTCGCTGTCCATCAGCTTGAATGCAATAAAGAATTATTTGTATCTCAACTCAAAAAGCTAGCACCTCAACAGCTTCTAATTCAATATAGCGGTTATGGGTTTCATTCTTTAGGATGTCCAGTATGGTTATCAAAAGCATTAACTCAATGGCGAAAAGATAATGATGGAAAACTTGTCATTATCTTTCATGAACTTTGGCATAAATCTCCCTGGTGGAATAAACATTTTCTGCTACAAGAAGGATTACATCGTTGGAGTATCAAGCGCTTAGCAAGCATTGCTGACAGTATTTTTACGACGACTTCAGACTATGTAGAATGGTTGAAAAGTTTTTCTCCTCAAGCCGCAGTTAAGTTGCTACCTGTTGGCTCCAACATTGTACCTAATCAGCAGCGATCGCATTGCGCTACGCAACCTGGTGTTTTTGTGTTGTTCGGGATGCAAGGAAACCGTATTAATACGCTTCAGCAAGTGCAAAGCGAAATCAAAAAACTATACAATTCTGGGCGCTTGAAGAAACTATTATTAATTGGGGGAGGTAACAGCGAAGAGTTGGAAATAGTAGAGAAAGAACTCTTAGAAAAAACTCTTCCTCACAATACTTACTCTTGTATAGGAATTGCTTCTAACCAAACAATTTCAACAATTTTATCACAAGCTGAATTTGGAATTTCTACTCAAAGCCCGCAGAGTTTTACAAAGTCTGGCACGTTCATGGCATATGCTGCACATGGTCTGAATATCCTTTCGCCATATGCCTCAAAACAAAGCCAAAAACCTTTCTGCTGGTTAACACATCCCAGCGAATTTGAGCAGCATTCAGATTTTTTAAATAACTCTTTAAAAGAGCGATCGCGTAACTTACAGCTTTGGTACAACGACACCTGCAATTGGTCTGTAATTGCCCAAGAAATTAAAGATGCATTTACTTCATAAAAATCAAGCGGAAACTGTAGATTCCCAGAATAGAAAAAAGATAAAAGTTTTGATAGTGAGTCCATGCCAAGGTATTTATGGAGGCATGGAAGCTTTTGTTCTTACTCTAGCTCAATCTCTTAGTCAAAATCTCGCTTTAGAAGTAAGACTTTGCTTTAAGCGCGTTAAAGGATTTGCACTACAGGATAATCTGCAAGTTATGTGCCAAAAAAGCCAAGTACCTTTCTCCTTTGTAGACAAGGGAAGTATAGCTTTAATTCAACAAATAGCTTGGGCAGATATTGTACACGGACAGAATACATCTCCAGATGTCATTTTATTGGCGCGACTTTTGGGTAAACGTGTAGTATTAACAATTCATAACTATTGGTGTAAACGAGGTTGGGGTATTTATTCTGCAATTTGGAAAGTTGTAGCCAATTTTGCCCATCTGCGGCTATATAACTCTAACTTTGTTTGGCAAACTTGGGAGCCACACGTCAAGTCACATAAAAGTAGTAGAGTCCCTACTGTTTCTCAGCTTCCCGAAGGGAGATTAGCAATTAACCAACGTAACGGATTTGTCTTTCTAGCGCGTTGGATTCAAAACAAAGGTATTGAAGTATTAGTCAAAGCATATGCTCAAGCCAACCTAGATCGACGGAAGTGGTCTTTAAAACTAATGGGAGATGGGCCACTACGCGCTGATATAGAAAATTACATAAAACAGCAGAAAATTGATGGAATAGAAATTTTAGGATTTGTCAATGATGAAAAAAAAGCAGAAGTCATTCGTTCTTCTCGCTGGATAGTTATACCACCCCATACAAAAGAAGATTTTGGATTGACAGCACTTGAAGCAAGAAATGTTGGTGTTCCTTGTATTATCACTCGTGACGGTGGTTTACCAGAAGCCGCAGGACGCTATTCCTTAAGTTGTGAACCTAATAATGTTGAGCAGCTAGCGCACCTCCTTGAAGTCGCAGCAAATATGTCAGAGGAGGAATATAAAACATTAGCAAACGCTTCGTATCAAGAATTAAAAATGTATCTAAAACCAATTTCATTTTATGTAGAAAAATATGAATCTCTTCTTGCCTAAGATGAATTGCTTCAATAC
Source organism: Chroogloeocystis siderophila 5.2 s.c.1 (assembly GCF_001904655.1). Classification (NCBI taxonomy): domain Bacteria; kingdom Bacillati; phylum Cyanobacteriota; class Cyanophyceae; order Chroococcidiopsidales; family Chroococcidiopsidaceae; genus Chroogloeocystis; species Chroogloeocystis siderophila. The sequence goes on from NZ_MRCC01000019.1 coordinate 41,534, forward strand.
TTATTCTCTATTTATCAAAACTATGAAGGAAATGAATACTTTCTCAACAAACAAACAGTCAGTTTTAATTACCGGAGCAGCAGGATTTTTAGGAACGTATTTAGCTCAAGTATGTGTTGATGCTGGTTATCAAATATATGGAATAGATCATAAGTTACCGAAGAACCTTGAACTTTGGACTAATTTTGTTCAAAGCTCTACTTCTCAAGTCGATTTTAAGGCTTTTCTACACAATGTTGAACTAGCTGTATGTTTCCATTTAGCAGGTTCAGCCTTAGTTGCTTACTCGATTCAAGAACCTTTTCAAGACTTTAATAAACTTCTACCTGGAACTGCAAAGCTACTTGAATACATTGTACGTAATCAGCCGCAGTGTCATTTTATTTTGTTTTCAAGTGCAGCAGTCTACGGGAATCCCAAGGTTTTGCCAATTTCAGAAACTGAGTTACCGGCTCCCATTTCACCGTATGGAGTTCATAAACAACTTGCTGAAAGCCTTCTCCAAAGCTATTCTGCGATTTATGGAATTACGTGTTCCATTTTAAGAATCTTCTCAGCTTACGGAGTTGGTCTTAGAAAACAGCTATTTTGGGATATTTTATCTAAGTACTACGAACAAGCACCACAGGAGCAGCAAAGTATTACTCTGTTTGGCACCGGTAACGAATCTCGTGATTTTATTCATGGGTTTGATATTGCTAGAGCAGCAATTTTAGTCAATCAAAATCCCCAACCCAAACAAGTTCAAATTATCAATATTGCTAACGGACAAGAAGTTACTATCAAAGATGCGGCATTTAATTTGTTCAAATCGTTTCCTGAAGAAGTAAAAATTCATTTTAATAATCAAGTTCGTCCAGGAGATCCATCTCGATGGGTCGCAGATATTTCTAAATTAACAGCAATGAATTACAAACCAACTATTAAATTAAGCAACGGATTAGGAGAATATGCACTTTGGTACAGAAATCAAAGATATCAAGAATTTGTGTCTGTTCCGCAAAAGCTTGTTCAGCATGCTGCACCTGTAGAACTTTCTTCTCGAAAATAAATTAAGGACACTACTAACTTCATGCTATTACTGTCTCACCCTACTGGAAATGCAAATGTTCGCGGTGCTATTTCCGCTTTAGAACAAGCAGAAAAGCTATCTTTGTATCAAACTACAGTAGCAGTACATCAGTCAGACTGGTATTTTAAATTACTACCAACTGCTGTTAAGCAAGAACTTCTTAGGCGCACTTATCCGCTTCCGAGATGTAAGATTAATCAACATCCATTTCGGGAATTAGCTAGATTAGTATCGCTGAAAATAGGCTTGCAGTTCCTCATTACTCATGAAACAGGATGGGCATCGATTGACTCGGTTTATGGTAGTTTAGATAGAATTTTAGCAAAGCAACTTACAACTTACTATAAGAAATATCAAATTGCTGGTGTTTACTGTTATGAGGACGCAGCAATTTATACTTTTAAAGCGGCTAAAAAGCTAGGGTTAACTTGTTTTTACGATCTACCAATTGGCTATTGGAAAATGGGACAGATCATTCAGCAAGAAGAAGCTGAATTAAACCCAGAGTGGTCGTCTACCCTACAAGCTAACTTTGATAGTGCTGATAAATTAGCACGCAAAGATATAGAATTACAGATGTCAGATGTTGTCTTAGTTGCTAGTAGTTTTACTCGTCAGACATTACAGTTAGCGCCAGATTTCAAAGCACCTGTAGTTTGCATTCCTTATGGAGCGCCTTGTAGCTATACTGAAGTTGTAAATCGCCATAAACTTAATGAAAATAAATTAAAAGTTTTATTCGTTGGAAGTTTGAGTCAGCGTAAAGGTATTTCTTATCTTTTAGATGCAGTTGAACAGTTAGGCGATCGCGCTGAGTTAACTTTAATTGGTAGATTCAATCAGTTGTGTTCTCCTTTAGAACAAGCCTTAGTAACGCATCGTTGGATTGCGTCACTTCCGCATCAGCAAGTTTTACAAGAAATGAGTCATCATGATGTCTTTGTCTTTCCGTCACTCTTTGAAGGGTTTGGGTTAGTCATTCTCGAAGCAATGGCGCAGGGTTTACCTGTCATTACCACACCGCACACCGCTGGTCCCGATATCATTACTGATGGTGAAGATGGCTTTATTGTCCCAATTCGCTCAGCAGAAGCGATCGCGCAAAAACTTAACCTTTTAGCATCCAACCGCAAACGACTTCTAGAAATGAGCCAAGCCGCTTTACAAAAAGCATCACAATATACTTGGAAACGCTATGGAGAATGTTTAGTTAAAACTATTCAAAACTATGTATAAACTATCAACATACTATGCTTTATAATTCTCCTGCTTTAGCTTCTAAAGTGAATACCAATATAAAATATATTAAATATTTCATCTGGCTATACTTAGTATTATTAATATTTGAAGGTGCTTTAAGAAAATGGATCGCACCACAACTATCTGCACCTTTATTAGTTATTAGAGATCCTCTCATTATTGGAATTTTTCTTCTAGCTTATAAAAATAATTTATTTCCTAAAGACATATTCACTCGCTCAATTATTTTATTAGGGTTTGTTTCTTTTTTAGGAGGTTTATTTACTGTAATTACTGCGGACAGTAGCTTAACAGTCACTTTGTTTGGACTGCGGACTAACTTTTTACATTTACCCTTAATCTTCCTGATCCCCAAAGTCTTTAATATTGAAGATGTCAAAAAGATAGGTTGGTGGCTTCTTGTTTTGGCTATTCCTATGACTATTTTGATGGTTATACAGTTCAATTCCCCATCCGATGCTTTTATTAATACGGTTGCAGGTGGAGAGGGTAAACAAATCGATTCTGCAATGGGAAAGATTCGCCCACCAGGGACGTTTTCCTTTATTACAGGTGCTGTTCAGTATTTCGCTTTAGTGACTTCCTTTGTTTTGTATGGACTTATCCAGAGTAAAACATATCCTACCTGGCTATTAACTGCTACAGGATTAAGTTTAGTTGTCGCTGTTGTGAGTTCAGGAAGTCGTAGCGCGATCGCTTCGATCGCAACAGTAATCATATCGCTATTCGTTGCTATGTTAAGTAGACCGCAATTAGCTATTAAGTCTTATCGATTGCTTGTTGTTATTATCATCGTCAGCGTCGGCTTAAGATTTGTGCCTTCTTTTAACGAAGCAGTTGAGATTCTGGATACGAGAATTGACAGCGCCAACACAGCTGAAGCAAGAAGTGGAGGTCCTTTAGGAAGATTTTTGGCAAGCTTTTCAGAACCTTTTCAGAACTTAGACGCAGTTCCTTTTTTGGGTCATGGACTCGGTATGGGGACAAATGCCGGATCGGCTTTGATCATAGGAAAAGCTGAATTTTTACTTGCGGAAGGAGAATGGGCAAGAATCATTCTTGAAAGTGGTTTCTTGTTAGGCTTACTATTTATTGTGTGGAGAATTGCCCTAATGTGCTGGATGGGTAAGGTTTGCGTAGAATGCGCTGCTAAGGGAAATATTTTACCTTTACTACTTTTTGGTTCTTCTGCCTTATTGATACTAAATGGGCAATTTGGTCAGCCTACAACTTTGGGATTTACAGTTTTTGGCAGTGGTATTTGTTTGGCAGCTTGCCGTACTAACATACCAAAATATGCGAAATGAAGATTTTACTACTTGGCAATTATTTACCAGATCGACAAGAAAGTATGCTGCGATTTGCGCAGATCCTGCAAACGGGTTTGACTCAGCGAGGTCATGAAGTTCGTTTAGTTCAACCACAACCTATTTTTGGTAAATTAAAACTATCAAGTTTCGGATTAGTAAAATGGCTTGGTTATATAGATAAATTTTTACTATTTCCTCAACAACTGTGTCAAGCGATCGCATGGGCGGATGTTGTCCATATCTGCGACCACTCTAATGCTATGTACGCCAAATATTTGGAGAACGTACCGCATCTAGTAACGTGTCACGATTTACTTGCCGTACGCGGCGCATTAGGTGACGATACCGATTGTCCAGCATCAATGACAGGAAAAGTTTTACAAAATTGGATTCTTAAAAGTTTGCAAAAAAGCCAAATGGTTGTTTGTGTTTCTTCATCGACAAAACACGATCTTGAAAAGCTGATCGAGAATTCCTTGTTTACTAAAAAAATTCGTTTAGTATTGAACGGACTAAATTATAGCTACAAGCAAATTTATCGAGACGAAGTTGATTCTAGACTAGCAAATATAATTGAATTAGATTTATCCAAGCCTTTTATTCTTAATGTTGGTTCAAGCCTTAAGCGGAAAAATCGCGATGGAATTATGAGAATTTTCTCTAAAATTAAGGAACAATGGGATGGGCAATTAATTTTTGCTGGCGAAGCTTTGACCACTGAGCAAATTCAACTTGCTGAGCAACTCAATATTAAAGAGCAAATTATCCAAATTATCAAACCTGATAACAATTTACTAGAGGCACTTTATAATCGGGCATTTGTATTTCTATTTCCTTCAAAATGCGAAGGTTTTGGCTGGCCTGTGATTGAGGCGCAGGCTTGTGGTTGCCCTGTTATTTGTAGCGATCGCACTTCTCTTCCCGAAGTCGTGGGCGACTCAGCTTTAATGAGATCTATAGAAGATGAATCTGGATTTGCAGAAGATATTTTACGTTTAGTAGATCCCGTAGAACGTCATCTTTGGATTCAAAAAGGTTTGAATAATATCAAACGTTTTACTTTAGATGAAATGATTGATCAATATAACCAACTTTACATTGAGTTAGTTAAATATAAATGAAACAGCTTTTCATGTTGCTGAGCTTATTTCTACCATGGTTGATTCGGCGTTGGCTATTAGAAATAGCTTTCGGCTATCAAATTCATCCAACGAGTAGAATTGGCTTTGCTTGGGTTTTTCCTCAATACTTAATTATGGAAGCTCATTCGAGTATTGGACACTTTACCGTGTGCAAAAGTGTAGATTCTGTGCATCTCAAGCAATCTGCTGCCATAGGTAAAGGTAATTGGATTACAGGCTTTCCGCTAAATTCTAAAATTCATTTTATACATGAAATAGACCGCAAGCCGCAACTGGTTCTAGGCGAACATTCCGCAATTACTAATCGCCATTTAATTGATTGTACAAATTCAGTTATTATTGGCAATTTTTCAACTTTTGCTGGCTTCCAATCACAGATTTTATCTCATAGTATTGACCTTGAATCATGCCGACAATCATCTGCGCCTATTAGCATTGGTAATTATTGCTTTATTGGCACAAACTGCGTACTATTAGGAAATAGTTCGTTACCTGACTATTCCGTGCTTGGAGCCAAATCTTTACTCAACAAAAAATACACAGATTCTTATTACTTATACGCTGGAGTGCCAGCAAAACCTATTAAGCAGTTATCCAAGCAACTATTATATTTTTCTCGTCCGGTTGGTTTTGTTAATTAGTACTAAGAACTAGAATATGCGAATTCTTTGGACGATCGCATCGGTTGATCCTGCTAGTGGGGGACCGATTGAAGCAGTAAAGCAAATGAGTGAATTACTAAACAGCCGAGGCTGCATAAGTGAAGTCGCGTGTCTTGATTCGCCAAATGCACCGTGGTTGAAAACATTTCCGTTGAAAGTTCATGCATTAGGACCTGGAATCACAGGTTATGGGTACTCAGCCAATTTTGTACCTTGGTTAAAACACAACGCGCGTAATTATGACTGTGCGATCGCTAACGGAATTTGGCAATATTCTAGTTTTGGAACGTGGTTGGCTTTACGCAATACCAACACGCCTTATTTTGTCTTTACTCACGGAATGCTCGATCCTTGGTTCAAACGCACTTATCCCCTCAAACATTTAAAAAAATGGCTTTATTGGCCCTGGGCAGACTATCAAGTATTGCGCGACGCACGCGCCGTTTTTTTTACTTGCGAAGAAGAACGCCTGTTAGCCCGTCAATCGTTTTGGTTATACAAATGCCATGAAGTTGTTGTCAACTTTGGTACAGCAGCACCTCAAGGAAACCCAACGCTACAACGGCAACAATTTCTCCTTCAGTTTCCTCAACTATCGCATAAACGCCTATTCTTATTTCTCAGTAGAATTCATATCAAAAAAGGTTGCGATCTTCTCATTCAAGCATTTGCCAAAGTCGCAAGCCTTGATGATTCGCTACATCTTGTCATAGCAGGTCCCGATCAAACTGGTTGGCAAGCCGAACTACAACAGCAAGCAGAAAAATTAGGTATAAGTCAGAAAATTACTTGGACAGGAATGTTGTCAGGTAATGTAAAGTGGGGTGCATTTCACGCGGCGGAAGTTCTTGTACTACCTTCGCATCAAGAAAACTTTGGTATTGTCGTAGCTGAAGCTATGGCGTGTGGAACCCCAGTTTTAATTTCTAATAAAGTGAATATTTGGCGGGAAATTTTAGCAGCTAAAGCAGGGTTAGTGGCTAGCGACGATTTAAATGGCACTACACAAGTATTACACACATGGTTAACGATGTCGCCTCAAGAACAACAGCGTATGCGACAAAATGCTAAATACTGTTTTACACAAACATTTGAGATTCACCAAGCAGCCGAAAGTTTATTAAATGCCATTAATACAAACAGCATGAGGTAGATTAATCTTTTAAATTAAACGTGCTAATTCAACGAAAAATTGAATAAGTCAATGAAGCTTTATCGAACTTTAAGTTTATGGATTATCAGATACAAAATCTCAAAGAATTTAGATTACCACACAATTTTCGGGGCAAACCAGGATGGTATGTACAACTTTGGTGGTTAGTCCAGTCTACTTTATTTGGTTTATCGCCACAGTTTATGTATGCTTGGCGACGATGGCTACTCAAAGCTTTTGGTGCAACTGTTGGGCAAAAAGTGTTAATTCGACCTACCGCGAGAATTACTTATCCTTGGAAAGTTCAGATTGGCGATTATAGTTGGATTGGTGACGATGTAGTTTTGTATAGTTTGGGTGACATAGCGATCGGCAATAATGTTGTCATTTCTCAACGTTCGTATCTTTGTGCTGCGAGTCATGATTACAATTCTTCGTCTTTTGATATCTTTGCTAAGCCAGTACGCATTGAGGATGAAGTTTGGCTAGCGACAAATGTGTTTGTGGCACCTGGAGTTACCATCGGGAAAGGCGCAGTAGTAGGCGCGTGTAGTAGCGTTTTTCGCTCGCTTCCTTCAATGATGATTTGTACTGGATGTCCTGCCCAGCCTTTACGTAGAAGGGAAAAGCAAACTGTGGTTTTGACAAGTAACTAAAACTTAAGCAAGCCTTGCAATAGACATAGGGAACGCGGATGATTTACATCTGATTTTCCTATGATTTAATAATGAGATTACCTACTTGTAGAAATAGCTAAAGCGAAATAAGCTTTTTTAGAATCCTCAAAATAGTTCTTTTGTCTAATTGCTTAGCGATCGCTGTTACCTCAATCTGGCTTGCTTTTTGAGCAAAATTTAATACGAAACCCCGCAGGGTCATCAAATACTCCGCAAAACAAAGCTTTTACTTCTTCATTAACAGAACCAGCACTTAAGCAGATAGTTACTGCTCAAAGATGATTTATGCAAATTTTCACAAATCGAGCTAAACGCAATATGCGCATACTTGTATATGGACTTAACTATACTCCTGAACTAACTGGCATTGGTAAATATACAGGCGAGATGACCGAGTGGCTAGCGGCGCAAGGACACGAAGTGCGAGTCGTCACAGCCTTACCCTATTACCCAGCGTGGCGAGTAGACGCGGGTTTCTCCCCTTGGCGTTACTGTACTGAATTTTTAAAAGGTGTTAAAGTCTGGCGCTGTCCGTTATGGGTTCCACACAAACCAAGCGGATTGAAACGCATTTTACATCTAGCTTCATTTGCGATCGCCAGCTTTCCTGTCGTGTTATGGCAAGGGTTAAACTGGCAACCGGATGTTGTGTTTGTCGTTGAACCAGCATTTTTCTGTGTTGTGGGGGCTTTGGTAACAAGTCGCGTAAGTGGTGCTAAAGCGTGGCTACATATTCAAGATTTTGAAATTGATGCAGGATTTGATTTAGGACTTTTGCCGTCTTCAGGAATTGTTCGTTCTTTAATATCGACAATCGAACGTTGGCTGACAAATCGCTTTGATCGTGTCTCAACAATTTCAGAAAAAATGTTAGAACGACTCAAGCTCAAAGGAGTACTAATATATAAATGTGTCTATTTCCCTAACTGGGTAGATACCAAAACAATTTATCCCTTGCAACATACGAGCGCCTTGCGTACAGAATTGGGGATTGCACCAGATACTTTTGTTGCGTTGTATTCCGGTAGTATGGGAGAAAAGCAAGGACTTGAGGTAATACTTGCTGCTGCACAAATGCTCGCCATTGATTATCCCAATATACTCTTTGTTCTATGTGGCGAAGGCTCTGCGAGAAAGCACCTGCAAAAGTTGGCAAAAAAAATGCTGAATGTGCGCTTTCTCAATTTGCAACCCGTACACCGATTGAATGATTTATTAAATCTTGCAAATGTTCACTTACTTCCGCAGTTACCCACCGCAGCCGATTTAGTTATGCCTTCTAAACTACAAGGTATGTGTGCTTCAGGAAGACCTGCGATTGCCACTGTACACCCAGATACTCAAATTGCCCAAGTTCTACAAAGTTGTGGAATAACCGTTATTCCAGGAGATATTATAGCTTTAACCAAAGCACTTGTGATTTTAGCAAATCATCCAGAGCAATGCATTGAATTAGGTAAAGCTGCACGTCAATTTACCCTCAACAACTGGCAACAAGAGAAGGTTTTACAGCAACTCGAACAAAAATTTTATCAGCTATGCTTTACACCAAACGTATCAAATAAGCGGATAGATACTGCACTAGAGCAGCCCTTAGAATCAGATTCATGATTTTAGTTGTGTTTGATTTTCCACATCATTCTTTTAGCAGCAATAATCACTCTATAAGATACAAGTGCAATAACCATTTTTTTGGGAATTGCTTTAAATAAAGTAAGCAACAACTGCTTTTGCAACGCCACAAGCTCCCTATTTGATATCGTAGATACAGAACTATAAGGATAAGTTGGATAATTTCGCGGGCGACCAAATCCTAAATACTCTACGACTGCGGGGCTAAGATTCTCTAAATATTCTGTATTAATCAAATTTGGTTCCCCATGTCCTACATTCTCCACATCATCACCAACTTCATCAACTTGAAATAGCAATGTCTTTCTCACATAATTCTTATTGTCAAGAGGTTCTGCTCGATGAATAACATGGGTATTACAAATAATTAAACTTCCTTGCGGCATTTGTAAAGTAACAATATCTTTCTCGAATTTCTTGATAAAACTCTCGCTTAAATAAATCTCGTGGTTATAGTTGTCCGCCCAATGATGTGACTTTCTAACAATCTGAAAAGCATTTTTTGTGACATCTGAAAGATAAAAAAGAAAAAGCAATCCTGGCATATTGTGTTTTTCAGAAAGTTGATAACCAACTTGCCGATTATTATCAGTGTGCCACGGCATATAATGCGAGGCTTTAGTTTGATAAATCCGATGGTTTACTAATAAGAATTTATGCAAAAAGTATTTGTTGCAGATATCTAAAACTTTACTGGATGTAATAACATTATATACTTTCTTAGATTTAGCCAGACAATGCGTCAAGAATTGTTGCGAACCGCTGAAAACGACTCCTACATCATTTGTATTAACTAAAACTTTTTCAAAATCTACTTCTTGTAGAATAGATTCTACATATTCTTTGGTAAGAGCTTCCTCAAATACGAAGTAACCATTCTCTCTAATTGCTTTTATAATCTTTTCATTCTCAACAGCTAAAAATTTTCTTGTATACATACTCGCTGAAAGTTCTATGGAATAGTTAATAAAGCTATAAAATTAAATAATTTTTATAAATACTAGCTCTAATCTCAAAAAATACCTATACGGTAATTACTGATAATTACCAGAGCAATCAATACACAGTCAAGAAAATGAGTTGTTGGCAAGTTGGATTAAAGTAAGCAAAGATAAATGTGAACTAACAAAAAACCTGATCTGGTTATCTAACCAAAAACGACTTTAATATAACAAAATATAGGCTGGAAAGTTTCCCAACCTACTTTTCTCCCTCATGCAGGTGAAACAAAAGACAGCTTTACAGCGCTCTAACCTTGCTTTTTACTAAGTGTAGGCACCTGACTTAATTCTGATGATGGACTTGTAAATTTAAGAATACTAAATTCACTTTTGTAGTGCGTTACTTCTTTGATGTACTCTAAGATCATGTAATGCTGAGTAAAGCAAAACGAATCATTTTTGATGAGCGATCGCTGTTGTAACGATTGCAAAGCTTCTAACACGTTTCTGATAGATAATCCAGGCAAGTCATTTTCATTGATGTGTAGCAATTGTGGATCTTGATTTGTTAACCACAGCATCACTTGCTTCTCGCGATTCGATAAACGATTGAATTGTTGCTCTAACAGATCCCAAATTTCTCCAAAGACAATTCGATCTTGCGATAAGAACTTGGATACATTTTTTTTGTATAAAGATTGAATTGATGTAGCAGCAATCTTTAAAGCCAGTGGATTACCCGAATAACGCTCAACCAACTCTTGTGCTTCTTTGTTAGTAAAAACTAAACCTTTCGCCGCCAAAATCTCACAGGCAGTTTCTGGTGATAAACCGGTTAATTGTAGCGATCGCACAGGTAAATTATCACCAGCTTTGACATTTAAACTAATAGGTAACTCTCTTGTTGTTAGTAACAAGCAGCTTTGATGTCGTTCATCCGCAACTTGCCGCAACAATTGTCCATAACCTTCATAATTATCGCGGTAACGTCCAGCTTTTCCGCCACTTTGTAAAACTGACTCGTAGTTATCTAAAACTAATAAACAGCGATGCTGCCTTAAATACTTCATCAAACAGGCGAGTAAGCCATCAATTGTTTGCGGTAGTTCTATTTTTGGCTGCTGCCCTAAGAATACAATGATCTCTGCTAACAGTTCTTTAATCGGCTGAGCATTACGCACATTATACCAAATGACATACTCAAACTCATGTTGTATGTGTTCGGCACAAACTGCGGCTAAAGACGTTTTGCCAATTCCTGGCATTCCACTCAGCGATACAACGCGACAGCGATCGCTGACAATCCATTCTTCTAAATTAGCTAGTTCAATTGTACGACCAAAGAACTTAGAAACATCAATTATCTCTTTCCACTCTTGCTTATAGTTTACTGTGCTTTGTTGCAGAGTCAGTAAACTATAAGCACTTGCAGGAGACGCTTGGTGTTTCTCTGTCGGATACGATGCAGCTAATTGATATTGATTAATAATTCGCTGAAAATTTGTTTTTGTGATTCTTTGACCGAAAGCTTTTGAAAGAGATTGCCACAGCTTATGGCCAACGTCTCGAATATAACCTAATTGATAGCCAGAGCTTCTTGCAATCTCTTGGTAAGATCTCCCTTCCCAACATTGCCGAAATACAATTTCTTGAACTTTACTTAAACCACCTTGGTGAGTTACTTTTTCCACTATTTCTAGTGCTTCTTCTATTGATATTTTCATTTTGTTCAGATTTATTTTATAAGTTGTCAGGTCTTTTTATTAAAAATTTTCAAGATTCACCAAATATAAATAATTTTAATCTTTTTATTTTCCAGCCCTGGTTGCACGTATCTAAATTAAAAACTGCCAAATCAAATATAGTTTGTTGGTATTTTTGATTCCAGTAGCTTTATTCATCAACTCAATTGGCTCTACTAGCTTTTTGACAATCACATTTCTTAACTAACTGAGTATTGCCAACCTTAGCTGATTTACAAATCTTATTGATTGAATAGATAATTTACAGCCTGTAATCCGTTGTCAAGTTAGTATAAAAGCCACTATTTTCAACTCCCCCTATTATATAAGTCTTTTCTATATCTCTTATAAAAGAAACTTGCTTCATAGCTACAATTGTGTAGTATCTATGCTACTTTTGATTATTCGCTATGTGTTCAAAAAAATAAGTTTATTTAATTACATTGTGCTTTTTAACTACATTTTTAGTATGTTTTATACTTTGTCTTTACCACATATGAAGGTATGTTGTCAAACATCCTACCTCAAAGATTACATAACAATATTTAAAGAGCGCTGTATTACAAAGTACTAAAACTACGATGGCTGTGATAGTCCCAAATATGCTTTTTTTAGCAAGTACTGTGTTATCTATGTATATTAAAGTACTACTTAACTCATTTGGACGAAACTTTATCTCAAGAATATCGTAGCTAAGCTATGCACTAATAGTGATAGAAAGCAGCTTTTTTATACCTCTTCAAAGACGCCCCTATGATTGAGTAGTCGATATGCTATAAAGTTTTATTCAGTCTATGTATCCTTGAGCAGTTATTGCTAAAACAATTAATCTATTAAGTAAAAATATTTGACAATTTTTAATATATATCGAACCCATATGATAGCATAAAATAGTTATTGACCATTAGTTAAGCGTAGCACAGCAACTCAATTAAATAATACTCTTATTATTTGACCTCGTGCAGTGGAGCTTAAATTATTATTCGTGTAATAGTTAATGATCATCAACCTAAGTCAGCTATCTCTAAAGAATATACTATATTTAAGATAATATTGCTTGTAAGCATAACCTTCTTTATAAGTCATGAGTGTTATTTAAACTCAAATAAATTGATAGTTTGATTTAACTACAATCATCAATAAAGCCCGTGCCATCTAGACTGAGAGCCATCGTATTTTATCCCAGCTTAATAATTTATTTGTAATGATTATCAAAATCAAAACTACTTAACTAAATAAGCAGCTAATTTGAATCGTCTTAAAGTATCTAAAAAATTATATTTACAGATGTAGTGATACTAAAATAGCACTAATATTAACAGTTGTTATATTGTGATAAGAATTCGCTTCACAAAATATCCTCTAAATAAGATTGAAACAATAATTTTAGGTTAAGGATATGGCTTTCTTTTTATCAAAATTGCAGTATCCACTTTTTTATAAAAATCTTTACAAAAACTGAAAAATTCACGTCGTTATTGCATCATTGCATCTAATATATTTCATCTTTTTATTTTAATTTAGCTGTAAAAAGTTTAATTATTTAAATAAATAAAGCTTAATGTATTATTTTTAAATGATTTGAATGAACCCATGATTGAGTAAGCTTGTCAACTAAATTCAATATTGAAACTAAATTGAGTTCTATTTGGAAGAGGTAAAACATATATGCAAATTAGTTATTCATTGTTTTGAAATTTGAATGTAGTCTTCGGTAATTGTAACACTTAGTGTTCTTTTTATTTTTATGTATAAAGGTGACAAATACAAAAATGGCGCTCAAGAATACGAACTCTATATGACTTTTGTATGACCTTTATGTGATTTTGAATTGAAAGCAAAATACCAACTAAGCTAAATTTCAGCATCAACAAAGATACGCGATGAGTAAGCCCTTAGCCATATTGAGAATAAAATCAATTAAGCAATTCTTATCATATTGGTAATCTACGCCAAGGTTTTATGTGTTTGAGGTACGATTACGCAGTCGTTAACCCGTTATAACACCAACTAAATGAACCCTTGAGTAGTTCAATAACCGAACGTTTGAGCAGAAAGACACGCCTTTAACTATTACACTAAGGTGCAACGTCTTAGCGCTACCAATTTTCGATAACACTTCAGTGCAACCTGATAAAGTTTGGTTAATGATCGCTGCTTGCACGCATCTATTGCTAGAGTTTGTTGATTTCTCTGTTGCCCAGTTTCATATAGTGCAAAAATATAAGCGCAAGTGAAGATCGGCTGTAGTTGCTTCTATGCATGTAGTGGGTGAAATGGCAAAAATTCAGATCAAGGATAGACTACAACTAGCTTTAGCAGTCTTAACCGCAAAAACAGTCACATTCGGAGTGCGATCGCTTAAACTTGGTGCAGCAAGTGTCCTACCGGGCGAAATTGCCCGTCGCTTACAACCGCAGCTACTACAACTACTCAGTCGCCAAGTTAAGCAGGGAGTGATTCTCATCGCCGGAACTAATGGCAAAACGACAACATCGCTACTGTTGCGCACGATGCTAGAACGTCAAGGGAAGCGCGTTGCGCACAATGCAACTGGTGCAAATTTGGAAAATGGGTTAATGAGTGCCTTACTTGCAAATACCAACTTGGTAGGTACACTCGATGTCGATTACGCGATTTTAGAAGTTGATGAAAACGTTGTTCCTAAAGTTTTAGCAGCAATTCAGCCAAAGTTAATTTTGTGCTTAAACTTGTTTCGCGACCAACTTGATCGCTACGGTGAAGTAGACACGATTAGTCAGCGCTGGGGTAAAGCGATCGCCGTACTCCCACCAGATACGATTATTATTCCAAATGCCGATGACCCAACACTTTCTTACATGGGTCAACAACTACCACAAAAAGTCCTTTTCTTTGGTTTAAGCGAACCCGAACAGTATCTTGAAGAGATTCCCCACGCTGTAGACTCGATTTACTGTCCCAACTGCGGACATTCACTTGATTATGAAGGTGTCTACCTATCACATTTAGGAGACTTTCACTGTCCTAATTGTGGCTTTCACAAAGCACCAGTGGCAATTAATAGCCAAGAATACCCTCAGATCTTAATTGGATTATATAACAAGTACAACACTTTAGCAGCAGTTTTAGCCGCGCAACAACTGGGAGTTGATGAAACTACAATCCGTGATACAATCAGCAATTTTCAAGCAGCCTTTGGACGCGCTGAAGAGTTAAACGTCAACGGTAAACACGTACGTATTCTATTATCCAAAAATCCTGTAGGAATGAACGAAACGATTCGCGCAGTAAACCAAGTACGGCAAAAAACGCATTCTTCGCAACTTGCACCAGTGTTGTTTGTATTAAACGATCGCATTCCCGATGGGACAGATGTCTCGTGGATTTGGGATGTCGATACCGAAAAACTCGTCGCCCAAGGCGGAACATTCGTTGTCAGCGGTGATCGCGTCTATGATATGGCGCTGCGATTGCGCTACTCGCACTCAGAGGATAACGACTTGCAACTCATCGTTAAGGAAGATTTACGCGAAGCGATCGCCACGGCATTAGAACATACCCCACAAAATCAAACCTTACACATTCTCCCTACCTACTCAGCAATGCTTGAAGTTCGCGAAGTCCTCACAGGGCGTAAGATTCTCTAAATATACTATTTCACCAATTACTATCCCACAACTTAGCCTTAATTTTATGAACCAAGAACAAATCGAACTGACAATCGGCTGGTTGTATCCCACGTTGATGAGCACTTACGGTGATCGCGGAAACGTGATTTGTCTGCAAAAACGCTGTGAGTGGCGCGGGTACACTGTGAAGATCTTACCCCTCGATCAAAATGCGACAGATGCAGACTTTCACAACGTTGATATGATTGTTGGTGGTGGTGCGCAAGACCGACAACAAGAAATTGTCATGCGCGACTTACGCGGTACGAAAGCCGCAGCACTCCGCGAAAGAATTGATAATGGAACTCCTGGCGTATTTACCTGCGGTGCGCCGCAATTACTCGGACACTACTACGAACCTGCATTAGGACAGCGCATTGAAGGCTTAGGCCTGTTAGATTTTGTGTCTGTGCATCCAGGTGCAAACGCCCGCCGTTGTATTGGTAATCTTGTCGTTGAAGTCACTGCTAAACTTTTAGCACAAGAACTCGCAGTGTTTTGCGGTTCTCCTACTTACCTGATTGGCTTTGAAAATCACGGGGGACGCACCAAGCTAGGACAAGTCGAACCCCTAGGGCGTGTCGTCCAAGGTTTAGGTAATAACGGCGAAGACGGAACAGAAGGTGCATTTTACCAAAATGCGATCGCCACTTATTCGCACGGTCCATTATTACCCAAAAACCCCTTTGTCGCCGACTGGTTGATTCAAACTGCATTGCGGCAAAAATATCAAGTTCCGATCACGCTTACACCCCTCGAAGATCCTCTTGCTATACAAGCAAGACAAGCGATGTTCCAACGCTTACGTGTTAATGTTCCTACTGGATAAAGAGAGGACGCTTCGCAGATTTACGGTTTAGAGGTCGGCAAAGTTCTTACTCGGTCAAGGTATGACAAAAATGAAAATCTCAGCAACGAAAGATTGCCTTCCTTGGGAAACGAAAAATAACCTAAGTTAGAGCCTAAAAGCGTTTTTAGTGCTTCCCAGACTTACGAATGAGTTAAACTCAACACTCAAAACTTAAAACTCTCAAGATGACAATGTACAAAGTGTCACCTTCACTCATCTTTCTCATAATTAGAAATCCTAGACTTAATTGTGTGAGGAGTGAACTGGATTGAAAAGGCTCTTGGGATCGAAACACGGAAAGTTCCCAAGAGCTTACTCTTTTGTTTTATGCAGGTGCTTCTACGGGTAATTCTGCGGCTTTCCACGCTATCCATGACCCAGGAACATTCGTCACTTTCTCAAATCCATGCTTTTTGAGCAGACTCGCAGCGATCGCAGCACAAAAGCCGCTACCGCAGCATGTTGCTATATTCTTAGAGCGCTCTAGCTCGTGTAAATGTTCCTCGCTCCTGGGATAGCACCCTTTTGATATTCATCATCGCCACGGACATCTAGTACCAAAACATTAGGATCGTCTAGTTGTCCCCGAAAACGCAAATGCAGCGTGTGCAAATTGCTTCATTCGCAACGGAGAAACATTGCAAATTGGCAATGTCAACATTAAGGCGATCGCGACTCCTGGACATACCGATAGCCACGTCACATATCTTGTCAACGACACGCATTTATTAACCGGCGATGCATTGTTTATTTGCGGCTGTGGACGGACAGATTTTCAAATTGGTAACACAGCGACTTTTTACTTTACCAGACGACACGTTAGTTTATCCAGGACACGATTATCGAGGACACACAGTATCCACTATTAAGGAACAAAAGATGCGACAAGTTCAAATCGTTGCAGGATCGCTAGTCTTACTTGGCACTTTACTGGGTGCATTTGTTTCTCCCTGGTTTTTGATTCTGAGTGGCCTTGTTGGTGCAGAATTAAATTTGCGGGAATCACAGGAAACTGAACGCTAGCAATGCTCCTTAGCAAACTTCCTTACAACCGTAACTAGGGTTAATACTCATGCTCTGGATAATCGGGTACCTTCTTACAGTTCGTATCGGGCTGAGTTTGGGCTTAATTGGTAGTAGCTCAGTCTTGCGGCTCTTGTCTTAATCTACGTGATGGATGTGCCAACAAAAACAGCATTAGTGATTTGATTCAACGCTAAGTAAGTTCTCTACTGAGTGGCTCATTAGCTAGCTTTTAACCCTGACCTCTGACCTCCGACCTTGACTCCTACTATCAAATTAAACCTCAACCCACTTACGAAGCAAGTTCGCATGCGATTTACAAACAAGATCGAATTCTGGTGTTTTACCGTATTTTTCATACATAACTTGTTTGACCGTATTCAACTCAAATAAAATCTCGCGTTCGCCAGGATCGCGGATGAAGCTTTGTATCCAGGTTACCGCAGCCAGTCGAATTCCAGTTTTCACAACTTCAACGCGATGTAAAGTTGTAGAAGGATAAGCGATCGCTGAACCGGCAGCCAGTTTAAAAGCCTGTTCGCCTAATGAAGTTTCAATGACAAGTTCGCCACCCTCATAGGTATCTGGAGGATTCAGAAATAGAGTTAACGATACATCTGAACGCATTGACGGTGTTCCCATCAATGCATTATCAATGTGATAACCGTAGTACATCCCTGACTCGTAGCAACTAAATAATACGGGACGTATTGCTTTTGGATGTACCGCAGCTTGAAACAGCTGATTGCGTTGTAGTGCTTGCTCGACGATTGACCGTAAATCCTGTGTTATTGCGGATTTTCCTGAAATTTGAGTATTATTTTTTACTTCTTTGGCATGCCATCCCGCTGTGAGTTTACCATCAATAAACTCAGCATCTTTCAGTTTGGCGTTGATTAGTGCAAGTTCTTCAGGAGTAAGAATATCGATACATAAAATCATAGTGAATTCAACGTGCGATCGCGTGTTGAATAATTTTAATTTTAAAAGCAGGACAAGGTATAAATCACGATTATGTGCCATCGTCCTGCATTAGCAACTTACTTTTGGTTAGTTTTCGCCACCTTCACCAGCTTCACCCGCTTCACCAGCCTCTCCACCAGGAGTTGGTTGTGTTTGTGTTGGTTGCGGTGTTCCTACTTCACCAGCTTCACCCGCTTCACCACCAGGAGTCGTTGTCGTACCACCGTTACAAGCTGAAACAGTAGCAGCAAGACCTAGTGCAAGAAACATTTCAATTGCCCTGGAACGCGCGATCGATGCTCCTCAAGTTCAAAACTACTTGCTTTATTATCCTAGTGGGGTGCGAGTTTTTAACAATGTTGCACAATAAACAATAAATACGATAGCAGAACCTACGTTGACCGCATTTTGTTGTGGATTGGAGATAATCTCTTTATCTCTTCAATAGACTGGCTATATGAATACTTAGCGCATAAATTCGCTACTAGATATGCCTTGTTCACTGTTGTGTACTTCCTCATCTCTACGGTAGGACAAGCATCGCGAGTTCGGGAACAGGAACCTATCGCATCTGAAAAACCGATCCCTTTCACTTTTTCAAAGTTTTACTATTGATTGGTAGACGCTGGTATTTAATGATGGCGCTTTTCCAATATTATTTTTTTGTCATCGGATGCTGCGTTGATATCAAGAGTTGACACAATTTTAAATAACCTACATTTTTCTGCATAAAAATCGGGTAGGTGTGACCGAATCAAGTTCAATAAAATTCATCACATGAATTTTAAGGAGGTTACTAACGATGGCCAAAGTCGTTGGAATCGACTTAGGAACAACAAATTCTTGCGTTGCCGTCATGGAAGGCGGACAACCCGTTGTGATTGCTAACGCTGAAGGTAGCCGTACGACTCCATCAGTAGTTGCATATACCAAAACGGGTGATAAGCTGGTGGGACAAATTGCCAAACGGCAAGCCGTGATGAACCCTGAAAACACGTTTTATTCAGTGAAGCGGTTCATAGGGCGTAAGTATGATGAAGTCACAGGCGAGTCCAAACAAGTTTCTTACAAAGTGATGCGCGATAGCAACGGCAATGTCAAACTTGACTGCCCAATTCTCAAAAAACAGTTTGCTCCCGAAGAAATCTCGGCAGAGGTACTGCGAAAACTAGTAGATGATGCGAGCAAATATCTAGGCGAACCCGTCAAGCAAGCCGTAATTACTGTTCCCGCATACTTCAACGACTCACAGCGGCAAGCTACCAAAGATGCCGGACGCATCGCGGGAATTGAAGTATTACGAATCATCAACGAGCCGACTGCCGCTGCGCTTGCCTATGGGCTCGATAAAAAGAGCAACGAGACTATTTTAGTCTTCGACTTAGGGGGCGGTACTTTTGACGTATCCATCCTAGAAGTGGGTGATGGTGTATTTGAGGTGAAATCCACAAGTGGCGATACCCACTTAGGTGGCGATGACTTCGACAAAAAAATCGTCGATTGGCTAGCAACAGAATTTCAGCGCAACGAAGGTGTCGACCTGCGCAAAGATAAACAAGCTTTGCAACGCCTCACCGAAGCTGCCGAAAAAGCCAAGATTGAACTGTCAGGAGCAACACAAACAAACATTAACTTGCCTTTCATTACAGCAACGCAAGAAGGTCCTAAACATCTAGACACGACACTGACGCGATCGCAGTTCGAGCAAATGTGCAGTGACTTGCTCGATCGCTGCCGGATACCCGTCAATCAGGCTCTGCGCGATGCTAACCTCACAGCTGCTG
The DNA here is from genome assembly GCF_001904655.1 of Chroogloeocystis siderophila 5.2 s.c.1. Taxonomy (NCBI): domain Bacteria; kingdom Bacillati; phylum Cyanobacteriota; class Cyanophyceae; order Chroococcidiopsidales; family Chroococcidiopsidaceae; genus Chroogloeocystis; species Chroogloeocystis siderophila. Next base: position 61,395 of record NZ_MRCC01000019.1, read on the forward strand.
ACATTGATGAAGTCGTATTAGTTGGTGGTTCAACGCGCATTCCGGCTGTACAGCAATTGGTACGGCAAATCACAAACAAAGAACCGTGCCAGGGTGTGAACCCAGATGAAGTCGTTGCAGTAGGTGCAGCGATTCAAGCAGGAGTACTGGCAGGCGATGTGAAAGACATCTTGCTGTTAGATGTGACGCCCCTATCGCTGGGTGTAGAAACCTTGGGCGGCGTGATGACCAAAATCATTTCCCGCAACACCACGATTCCCGTTAAAAAATCCGAAATCTTCTCCACCGCAGCCGATGGGCAAACTAACGTGGAAATTCACGTTTTGCAAGGAGAGCGGGAAATGGCTGTCGACAACAAGAGTCTGGGCACCTTCCGGCTCGATGGCATTCCTCCGGCACCGCGCGGTATCCCGCAAATTGAGGTGACGTTTGACATTGATGCCAATGGCATTTTGTCGGTGTCTGCAAAAGATAAAGCCAGTGGTAAAGAGCAATCAATTACCATCACAGGTGCATCAACGCTCGATAAAGCTGAGGTTGAGCGCATGGTCAAAGATGCAGAACGCAATGCCGCAGAAGACCGCAGACGACGCGATCGCGTAGATACAAAGAACACCGCAGATTCTGTTGCCTACCAAGCCGAGAAGCAACTCAAAGACTTGGGCGACAAGGTGCCAAGTCCTGACAAAACTCGTTTAGAAGGTATGATCCAAGACCTGCGGCAGGCGATAACGCAAGAAAACTACGATCGCATGAAATCCCTCACTAACGACATCCAACAAGCCCTCATGCAAATTGGCAGCGCCGTTTACGCCCAAGCAAGTAGCAGTTCCACCGATGGCAAAGACGGTGAGGATGTGATCGATGCCGACTTTGTTGAACACACGTAAGTTGTTCAACATTTAAGTTGTTAGTTTAGAATGCACAGAAGCGAGCACAGCTGCACAAAAACAGGTCTTTGCGTGTTTTAGCTTAAAGCCATAGATGTCGCAGAAGCACAGAGATCGCACATCTTTAGTGTTGTGTCCGACAGCGATCTCTGTAGCTAAGATTTTTCAAAACTAAAAAGTTTGAATCGTTATATGGCAGTAGTACCTTTGAGGTAAAAACTGTTGTCGTTATCGGCAAGTAGAATTGATCTTTCAACACGGGTGGCTGATATGGCAAGACGCATTCAGGTGAGGACAAGTATATTGAGTAAATGTATTGCTCTATAAAGCTTTGAGAAAAGCTAATAGCTAACAGCCAATTGCTAACCGCTATACTGACGACCTCCCCTAGCAGTTGCTTGTCAACACGAAATCAAGTTTTATCAGCTAACTATGCTGACCCTTTACAGACGACGTGCATCCTGTAATTCTCCTGAGCGCACAGTTAATTGCAAGATTTGTTCGCCCCGCTGCACTCTAAACCGCAACGGTTGACCAATACGGCTGTTTTCCACTGCCACTTGTAACTGTTCGGCCGTAGTAACTGCTTTGCCATCTATTTCTACGATGACATCCCCTCGGCGCAAGCCTGCGTCAGCAGCCGGACTTGAAGGCATGACTTGTACCACAAGCACTCCATTAATTTCTGGTACGGTGAATGGCGTATTTGGGTCGCGATTTGACTGTTTCGCTAACTCTGGAGTGAGAGTGAGCATCCGAATACCAATGTAAGGATGGGAGATTTTTTCGCCGCGAGCCAGTGCGTCTTTAATTGCCTTGGCTTTGTCAATCGGAATCGCAAACCCAATTCCTTGAGCTTCAGCGCGAATCGCGGTGTTGATGCCAATCACTTCACCACGAGCATTCAAAAGTGGACCGCCAGAGTTACCAGGATTGATCGCGGCATCAGTTTGAATGAAGTCTAGACGTTTGTCAGGAATGCCTACCTGAGCGCTGGAACGGTTGAGGGTACTGATAATTCCTAGAGTTACAGTATTATCCAAACCTAAGGGGTTGCCGACGGCGATCGCCCAATCCCCTACCTGTACTGAATCCGAGTTTCCCAAGAAAGCTGTGGGTAGGTTTTGTCCGTCAATTTTAACGACGGCTAAGTCTGAAGGTTCGTCAATTCCCCGCACATCTCCTCTAAAGCTGCGCCCATCCTTGAGCGTGACTTTCACTGTGTCAGCACCGCTGACGACATGAGCATTGGTAAGGATCATACCGTTGCGGTCAATAATGAAGCCTGAACCCTGCCCCCGCAGATGATACTCTTGCGGCAGTCTAGGAAAAATATCCTCGCCAAAAAAACGGCGAAAGAAAGGATCATCAAAGAAAGGGTCGGGGTAATTTGTTGCAATCGTGCGCTCAGTGTCGATTCGCACTACAGCTGATCCAACTCGATTGACGGCGGCAGTCACAAAGCTGCGGCTATCATTATCAAATTGCACCTCAGACGCAACTGCTTGAACCTCAGGAGTATTGACGAGATAGTTGGAAATTAATTGTGTGGGAAATGCCCGTACTACAAGCAAGGTCGAGGCAATACTCAAAATAGCAGTAAAAACATAGCTAGCAATCTGACGCAGTGGTGGAAAGCTTTGTTTAGAGGCTGACATAAAAAAGCGACCTCCGATTTACAGAGTCTTTAGCAGATAGTGCCATGACCGCGTTTGTACGGTGCCAGGCACCGCTTTGAAAAGGCGAGGTGTTGGGCTTCACTTGCGATTGCCGGGACAATGATAAACTTTGTTCATAAGTACAGATATAAGCGCTAAAAAGCCAATTAGGGTAACGCTAAAGAAGTTCACCTTCCCAAGCAAGGTAAAACTTCTAACATTACCCACTCCTGGAGGAACTTGAGTTAGACTCAACGTCTACCCATCTCATTCAACTAGAGCAACTAGAACATTAAATTAACCGCGCTCCAGTAAGCTCCAAGAAACATAAAAGTAGCAAACCAAAGGATAAATTTATTTGGACGTTGGAGATTAAAGGTCTTCATGAGTCACCTCACTTTTTTGTATTCTGATGAAGGTGAGAGCTAAAGGCTAGCTTTGTTAATAGAATCGATCTTCTATGATGTCCTCAGCCTCGCTTCAAACAAGTTGGTGAAAACTCCTCACACCCAATCAAAAATGAGAACGCTTTATTTAGGAGAAGGGGAAAACTCGATTTTCCCCTATTTTCAACTTTCTGATGACAGGCAACGACTACATTGCTGTTCTCGTCTTGATGGAATATATGCAATATTCAGTAATAATTTAGTAATCGAGATCTTCGCCACCCATGCCAGCACCAGCAGGTGATTTAGCCTTGGAGGGTTCTGGTTTGTCTACAACAATGCACTCAGTCGTCAGCACCATACCGGCAATCGAAGCCGCGTTTTGTAGCGCGCTGCGTGTCACTTTAGCGGGGTCAACGATACCAGCTTCAAACATATCAACGAAGCGATCGCTTGCGGCATCATAGCCAACATTGAACTCTTTCTCCTTGATACGCTCTGCGATAATCGCACCGTTCTGACCAGCATTTTCTGCAATTCGGATGAGCGGAGCATACAAAGCGCGGGTGACAATCATTGCACCGATCAATTCTTCGCTGTGTAAGTTATCGGCTGCCCAGTTTTCCAATTGTGGAGCTAAATGTACCAAAGTTGTACCGCCACCAGGAACGATGCCTTCCTCCACAGCCGCTTTGGTTGCGTTGATTGCGTCTTCTAAGCGCAGCTTGCGGTCTTTCATTTCTGTTTCTGTGGCTGCACCTACTTTCACTACGGCAACACCACCAGCGAGTTTCGCAAGACGCTCTTGCAGTTTTTCCTTATCGTAGGAAGAATCAGTTTCTTCGATTTGACGGCGGATTTGTTCGCAACGTGCCTTAACTGCCTTTTCGTTGCCCTCAGCAACAATCGTAGTGTGCTCTTTCGTAATCGTGACACGACGGGCTTTGCCCAGCATTTCCAGCTTGACGTTTTCTAGCTTCAGACCAGCGTCTTCAGTAATCACTTGACCGCCAGTGAGTACAGCAATGTCTTCCAGCATTGCTTTGCGCCGATCACCAAAGCCAGGAGCTTTTACCGCAGCAACGTTGAGTACACCACGTAGCTTATTCACCACCAAGGTAGCCAAGGCTTCTTTTTCGATATCTTCGGCAATGATCAGCAGCGGCTTGCCACTCCGCGCCACTTGCTCTAGCACGGGTACTAAATCTTGTACCAAGGTAATCTTCTTATCCGTAAGCAAGATGTACGGCTCTTCCAAAGTTGCTTCCATCCGCTCTGTATCGGTGGCGAAGTAAGGCGAGATGTAGCCTTTGTCAAAGCGCATTCCTTCGGTGATTTCGAGTTCAGTGGCCATCGACTTCCCTTCTTCGAGGGAAATCACGCCTTCTTTACCGACTTTATCCATCGCATCGGCAATCATCTGACCGACTTCGTCGTCGTTACCTGCACTGATCGCAGCAACTTGGGCGATCGCCTTCGAATCATTGACAGGTTTAGCGTGTTCAGAGATGCGATCAAGTAAGTAATGAGTAGCTCGATCGATTCCACGTTTCAGCGCAATGGGATTAGCGCCTGCGGCGACATTTCGCAGTCCTGCTTTCACCATCGCATGCGCTAGAACCGTCGCTGTGGTAGTTCCGTCACCCGCTGCATCATTAGTTTTTGCAGCTGCTTGGCGAATGAGAGATACGCCAGTGTTTTCAATGTGGTCTTCGAGTTCAATTTCTTTTGCAATCGTCACGCCATCATTAATAATCTGGGGTGCACCAAATTTCTTCTCTAGAACCACGTTGCGCCCTTTTGGACCAAGAGTAACAGCTACAGCTTCTGCTAGTATATCTATCCCTTTTTCTAAGGCACGACGTGCTTGTTCGTCATAAACGATTTGCTTAGCCATGAATTTCCTCCAGAACTAAAGAATTTTGATGCTGAAGACGACTTACGGAGTTTTATTACGTATCAACAGAAAGTTTGAAGCTTAAAACTTCTCGCTCTCAATTTTTAAGCAAGCGTTGCTAGAATGTCCTTCTCTGATAGCAGAACGTATTCTTCACTACCTAACTTGATGTCAGTTCCGGCATATTTAGAGTAGAGAACTTTGTCGCCAATTTGAACTTCCATTGTTTGGCGCGAACCATCGTCATTGCGTTTGCCAGAACCAACCGCAACAACTTCTCCAACTTGGGGCTTCTCTTTTGCCGTGTCAGGTAGGAGAATTCCACCAGTGGTTTTTTCTTCAGCTTCATGTACTTTCACGAATACGCGATCACCAAGTGGTTTTACCGTAGAAACGGTTAAAGCTACAGTTGTCATCCTCAATTTTCCCGATTTACTTCAAAACTCAAGCTTTCCCAAAACGACTGACTATTTTTCCCGATTAATACCACGAAGTCTATTGCACTGGGGCTGGGAAACTTGCCTCTATGTACTTCAGCCCCAAACCGCTTTATTGCTGCCTCAAGTAGCAGTTGCTACAGCGGCACTGCTCTCGCTTGACCTTGACTCACTAGAAGCTTCTAAAGTGGTAGTTGGTGTTGCCGATGCCATCTCGCCTAGGTTAAGTTTGACAACCCGATGACGATACTCTTCCGACTTGGGCAAAATTAGAGTGAGGATACCATTGCAGAACTCTGCTCTAGCTTGTTCGTGCTGTACAGGTAAAGGCAGCGATACAACTCGATGGAACTTGCCGTAAGGAAATTCAGAACGGAAGTAGCCTCGATCTTCAGCGCCTGGAGGATAGCGACGCTCACCTGCAATCGAGACAGTGTCGCGAGTTACGTGGATATTGATATCGTTGCGATCAATACCAGGAAGTAGCGCACGTAAAAGCAAGTTTTCTGGAGTATCTTGTAACTCAATTGCCGGTAGCCAGCACTTCGAATATTCGCTACTTAATTTTAATTCATCAAACACCTGGTCAATTTGACGACGTAGGGTTTCCATTGCTTCCATTGGTTGCCAACGCCGGATCATCATAGATTTCTCACCTCTACAACAATCTTAGATTTCAAGTGAATTAATAGGTATAGCGGATTTTATCGTTGACCATTCAACCAAACAACGCAATCAGTGAAATCCCAGAAATTACGGTCGAAAGGCTCTCTCAACGAGTTGCTATTTCCCAACCTCTGCGTTTTGGCATTTTGTAAACTTCCCCTATCGAGGAGAGAACTCTGCCTTTTCAGCATATTTAGTTGAGAAGGTAATAGAATAACCGTTACCAGATGCCATCTCTCTTTAGTAACAGATGTTGATTAGCACTCCCTATATCTAAGTGCTAATTTAACGAAGGAGTTTTCAGAATGGCAACCCATTTTTGTGTGTTGTTTTCCGAACAAAATTTTTTTCGGTTCTCCCTACTGCTCAGGAATTTTCAAAACTCTAAAGTTTTTATTAAATTTGATTAGAAAGTTTTATGAAATTTTCTTCTAGGCGCTGTGAAAGAAAAAATGGACAGCCTCTAGGGTGCATCGTGAAATCTTCAAAACTTGTCGTGGTGTAGCACGCTACTACGACTGGGCTGCGTTGCGATTCACTATTTTTCAAGACGTCTCCCTTGAAAGCTGGTTGTTAGGTGCTGAAAAGTAGCTCATTAGCATTTTTGTGTTGATTACCCATACTTACAACAGGAGGAACGTGCAATGCGGATTGCCCAAATAGCCCCGCTGTGGGAGCGAGTCCCACCTCCAGCCTATGGAGGAATTGAACTGGTTGTCGGATTACTCACCGATGAGCTTGTCAGGCGCGGACATGAAGTCACCTTGTTCGCAACGGGAGATTCAATTACCCTTGCTAAACTAGAATCCGTTCACCCCCAAGCATTACGCTTAGATACCACAGTTAAGGAATATGATGTCTATGCAATGCTACAACTGAGTAAGGTTTACGAGCGAGCGTCAGAGTTTGACATCATTCACTCTCACATGGGTCATGCAGCTTTACCTTACGCCAACTTGGTAAAAACGCCTACCGTACATACGCTTCATGGCGTCTTTACCCCTGACAACGAGAAGTTGTTTATGTACGCCCGCCATCAACCCTTCGTCAGTATCTCTGACGCCCAGATGGAACCAAGATTAAGTTTGAACCGCGTAGCTACAGTATACAACGGTATTGACCTAAATAACTATGAGTTTTGCCCGCGATCGCAAGACCCTCCTTATTTAGCATTTCTAGGACGACTATCTCCAGAAAAAGGCCCCCACTTGGCGATCGAAATTGCCAAGCGTTCCGGTTGGCGCTTGAAAATGGCTGGTAAGGTGGATGTCGTTGATCGCGACTACTTTGAGCGCGAAATCAAACCTCACATTAATGGCAAACAGATTGAGTATGTAGGCGAGGCAAACCATGCTCAAAAATGCGAACTGATGGGCGGTGCAGTCGCTACACTGTTCCCGATTACTTGGCGCGAACCGTTTGGATTAGTGATGATTGAGTCGATGGCAACAGGAACGCCAGTAATTGCCATGGAACTCGGTTCGACACCAGAGGTTATTGTTCACGGACAGACAGGCTTTTTGTGTCGAACGATTGATGAGTGTATTGCAGCGATCAATAAAGTGCCGCAGTTGAATCGCTTTGCTTGTCGAGAGCATGTCGTCAAAAACTTCAGCGTGCAGCGCATGACGGATGGTTACGAAGCAGTTTATCAACAAATCCTAGCCGAGCGTTTTGCTCAAAATGGACACGTTCGAAGTGCGATTCAAATGTAATTGCCAGGTGCAGCCGGATGGTATCCACCTTTTTATATGAGGCTTGGAAGTTCCTCAACCAGCATTCCTCAAGTCGTTATGCACAAAGACTCCGTATAATATCTGAATATTCATGTTGTTATATAGATTCAGTAAAATTAATTGGTTTAAGGCAGTTTTATTAAGAAAATCTGCATCGCATAATAATATCTTTCAACCGCTTCTTATGGGGTGAGGCGCAGCATGAAAATAGCTGTTGAGAGGTGATGTGCGCTGTTAAGAGGTATACCTTTTTTGTTAAAGCATGGGCGATCGCAGAAGATGAAAAGACTACATTTTTTGTTCCTTGTCGGAGCTATCTTCAGAAAGTAGAAGCCCTGTTTGAAGAGCATCGGAAAAAGATTCTGCATTTAGTCCCTACAGCACACGTCGAGCATATTGAAGCGACGTCAATACTAGTTCTACTGACAAAAGGAGATTTAGATTAGCAAGTCTCGGTGTCGCTACACGAGTTTAATCAAGCGGTTGTTCTTTTGCAGGCAGAAGACTCAAATCATCAACTTGAAACTTGGACTGAATCGTTTGCCAGCTTTAAAGTTGAAGAAGATTCTGACATTTCGGTTGGGGTTTAGTTAGTGATTCAAAGTTCACAAAGCGATATTTTTGTTAAAAGTCGATTGTTGCTTCCACAGTCAGAAAAGGTGAAAGAACTCAATCGGTTAAAGCAATTTTAGGGAGATATGGATACATGTATCAAACACAAAGGCAAGTTTTTACGGCGCTTTTGGAGAATAATAGACCTTCTGCATGAATGCGAGTGTGAATGAATTCGCAGCTAAATAAACCCTGTCTACCCCCGTGGAATTACCGATAAAACACTTATTTGAGTGTGCGCTGGTCAACTTTGTTTGAGTAGCCCCGAAGAAAGTCGAAGGGTATCTAGGATTCATGCATAAAGTCTAATGTATAAAGTTGCTGTGGAATAATCCCGTTGCACCCAATCTTACAATTTTTGTTTCATTAGACCTGTTACGCGAATATTTCAAGTCCCCTTGTATCTTAAAAGCAGAGTGGTAGACCAATACCCCGCAGGTTGAAAAACCGAGATTTAGTCAAGGTCACCGCTCACCCTTCTGTCAAAATCTGGAAAAATCGCCAGGGTCAAGAACCAGCATCGGACAAGGTTGAGGGATTGATGAAATACATTGCACGCATCAAGAGCACAACGATGGTCACAGTCGTCACAGAACCGCAATGGCTCGGGATTGATGTGAGCCAAGCTTGGTTAGATGTCGTTCTTCGCCCTGCTGGCACCTACTGGCAAGTGAGCCATCAGGAGATGGGATGGGTCGAGTTAGTCACTTAGTTGCAATAGATTATGGTGAAGTTGGTTGTCATTGAATCCACTGGAGGAACGGAACGCGGCATCGTCCAACAGTTGCAACGGCAAAGATTTGCTCTGTGCGGTAATCAATCCCAAGCGAGCACGTGACTTTGCTAAAGCCTGCGGTCGTCGGTTGCTGCAGGCGGGTAAAGCGAAAAAGATTGCCTTAATCGCGTCTGCCCACACGCTGTTAGGCATTCTCAATGCATTAGTCAAACAGCAAGTGTCGTGGAAAGACCCAGCAGCGCTTGATTCCTCCCCACTGCCTTTGCCTGGGAAAAGGGGTTGACAAACAAGATAATCGCTAGATCCGCGCCACCACTCAACGAGGGCACCTCCAAAGGCGCAGTGGCTCCCCACTCGTGAGGTACTTTGAGTTGTTTAGAAGCCACCCAAAATTGGGGGTTGGGGCAAGCTTACTCATGCTGGGAAACAAGATGTGATTCATGCCGGAGGTCTATTAAGAACGAAGGTTGCTCTGCAGCGGGTGAACGGGAACGTTAGATAATAGGAAATCGCTTGAGCAATCACTTTTATGATTTTTTGCCAGTGAGATTCCAGGCAGAATCAAGGGCGCGTTTGACACGTTCACTTGCTCGGTTCAGACTCTGCTGAAAGCTTTCCCACTCGTTTTGTAAGAACTCGGTTGCTTGTTGCAAGGCATTTTTATCGTGCTGTCCAGATGCTGCAAGTTCGTCATGCACTTCTTTTATCTTCACCCGCACGACTTCTGGCTTGTCATGCGGTGAAACTAGAGACTGAAGGCGGTATGCGATTGTCTTCACTAGGTTCTTAACCTGTTGTGATTTTTCGCTCAAAAAGCCCTTCAGTCCTTCTGGTTCGCTCTTGAGACGCTCCTGTGCTCCTTCTCGTAGCACTACCGCTTCTGCCTCAATGACTACATCTTCTGGATATAATACTGCCCGTCCGCCAAAAGGAGCAGCTATATCTCCACTCAGGATAAAAGCAGCAATGTTGCCAGTTTCCCAATCAAACAAAAAATCTTCTACCCACCCCAAAGAATCTGTCATCGATGAGCGGACTGGCAATCGGTACAGGCGGCGGAGATTGAGCGTGGTTTGAGGCAGGACTGTATGGCTATAAGTTAATACCGCATCAGGACCAATAACAGACACTTGTTCGAGCGGCGTATATCCTTCACTTGTGCCTAAGTAAACTACCTGACCAGTATCATCAATCCAAACCTCTTTGACTGTACCGAACCGAGATGCAGTCGCACTGTCCAATTCCATTAAACCGAGTATTTGGCTACGACGTACAACATTAATCATGGCCTTGTTCTCCTTAAGATTCTTTTCTTTGTTTGGCATGTTTGCAATTGGGCAATTTCTTTGTCCACGTAGCGCTGCATTTATTCGCGCTTCGATGGCACGAATCTTTAATAAAATAGAGATAGAAAAAAACAAGCTATGCTAGATGACCAAGTCGTCAAGGAAGATGGTTTACTGTTCGATGATATGGTTCGCTAAATCCATTAAACTAAATTTTCAGTGGTGAAGGCTGTGGTGGGAATACTTTCTAAGAGTTTACCCGCATGCAGCCACTGTACTAATTCATCTGGGGCGATCGCCTTGTCAAGTTGTTCTCGTAGTTCGGGTTCCTTATGTAACAGAATTTGGGCTGTTTCTTCTAGCAAATTTCGATTTTTCCTCAAAATTAATAAAGCCATCTGGTGGGCACTATCGACAATTTCCTGTACTTCTCGGTCAATTTCCTCAGCAATTTTGGGACTGACTGGACGACGCGGATTGCTAAAACCTTCAAGGAACTGGCTTGGTTGAACCTTCTCAAAGGCTACAGGTCCTAAACCATCACTCATGCCATACAAAGTGACAAACCGCTCAGCTAAGTCAGTTGCCTTCTGAATGTCATCGCTAGCTCCAGTAGATACTTTACCACAGATTAGCTCCTCGGCAGCGCGACCAGCTAATAGAGTTGCAATTCGTCCGCGAATTTCATCCTCCAGCATTAAGACGCGATCTTCCTCTGGCATCTGCACAGTGTAGCCTAGGGCACCCACACCATGAGGCACAACTGAGATCTTCTCGACTTTTCCCGCACCAGGCATTAAGCTACCGATGATCGCGTGACCCACTTCATGATAGGCAACAGTTTTTTTCTCAGTTTCATTCAAAACGCGAGATTTTTTCTCCAGTCCCGCGACAACACGTTTGATCGCCTCATTAAAATCTGCCATTGTCACCGCAGCACGATTCTGACGCGCCGCCAGTAAAGCTGCCTCGTTGACAAGATTAGCCAAATCTGCTCCAGCAAAACCTGGGGTTCGCGCTGCAATCTTTGCTAGATCGACACATCATCACCACGCTTCACATTCTTGACATGGACTTTCAAAATAGCTTCTCGTCCGTTTTTGTCAGGGCGATCAACAACAACCTGACGGTCAAAACGACCAGGGCGACGTAAGGCTGGGTCAAGGACATCTGGACGGTTAGTAGCAGCAAGGATAATGACACCTGTATTAGCATCAAAACCATCCATTTCTGTTAACAACTGGTTGAGAGTTTGTTCGCGTTCATCATTGCCGCCAATGAAGGGCATATTACTGCCACGAGATTTACCTAAAGCATCTAACTCGTCAATAAATACAATACAAGGGGCTTGTTGCTTTGCCTGTTCAAACAAATCCCGTACCCGCGCTGCACCTACGCCAACGAATAATTCAATGAACTCGGAACCGGAAATACTAAAAAATGGTACTCCCGCTTCTCCAGCAATTGCTTTAGCAAGTAACGTCTTACCAGTACCTGGCGATCCAACGAGTAACACTCCCTTGGGAATTTTGGCACCCAGACGGATATATTTGTTCGGGTTTTTGAGGAACTCAACGATTTCTTGGAGTTCAACTTTGGCTTCATCGACTCCAGCAACATCGTCAAACTTGACTCCAGTAGTGCCTTCTGAATAGATACGCGCCTTGCTCTTGCCCACGGTTAAAGCTGCAGGACCACTAGCCTAACTCCGGCTAATCAGCCATCCCCAAATGCCAAAGAAGACTAAAGGAGGCACGATCCAACTTAGCAAAGTTGTAATCCATCCAGTATTATTAGGAGGTGGGGCAGCAAACTTGACTTGATTCTCTCGCAGAATTCTTGGCAAATCAAGATCCAAAGCTATTGGTGTTGTTATAAATACTCTAGGAGATTCAGAGGAATTATTGGATTTGAGTACATACTGAAAATCCGCTCTGCTCCAATAATCGCACGGTCAACTTTTCCTGCTTCTACCTGATTGATGAAATCGCTATAAGCAACCTCTGGATAGCGAGTTCCTAGATTGGGAATAATAGCTAAGTTAAACAGTAAAAGTGCCGCCAGGAAGATTAGAAAGCTCTCGCCGACCTGGCTTGGCTTTGGTACTTTAGGTGAATTGCGATTGTTTTCAACTGGCATTTCGATCCGCTCTTTGAAAATGTATATAGGACGAATCTGACTCCGCCATTTAATGGCGGAGTATCATGAGAAGTGATCGCCTTTGCTAGCTCATTTTCTAGTCATCTGTTGGTTAAAATCAGAAGTTCCACTAGACTCGGCTGCCGGAATAGCGTGCTGACTATTTGCCAAGTTGAGCCGGACAACTCGGCGGCGAGCTTCTTCTGCTTTCGGCATTGTTAGCGTCAAAATACCATTATTAAACTCAGCTTGCACCTGGTCGTGCTTCACAGGTACAGGTAAATTGATCTGACGCTGGAACTTGCCATAGCGGAATTCCGAACGGAAGTATCCTTGCTCTACTATACGGTCTTCATGACGGTGTTCACCCGCAATAGAAACGCCTTCCCGACTGACTTGAATGTCGAGATCCTTGCCTTCTACACCAGGAACTTCTGCCTTCAAAATCACATTCTCATCAGTCTCTTTAAGTTCAATCGTGGGTGTCCAATTCAACTTACGCCGTCTTGATTCGTCGTTAAATTCAACCAATTCATCAAATAATTCGTTCATTTGACGACGCAGAGTTTCTATTTCCTGAAATGGTTGCCAACGTACTAATGCCATACAGATTTCACCTCCAAGTAAAACATTGAAGATGTGAGGCGTCAGTTTTTCTCACGAGATCTAGCCAGGAAACTAGGCTAACTGACCTGGCTCATTTACCTCTATCTGTAGTATCTATAGATTTGCTTTTGAATCGACAATTTCGTCAGTAGGGAAAACCATACTGAATCTAGTAGTACTTTCTTCCAGATAGGGATTCTCTATGCCTCTCGGTCATCTTATGACGTTATTTAACTTGCTAAACTGAGGCGCGAGCCATTTTGGGTTTTAGCAACTTCAATTCGGGCTTGAAACGCTTCCTTGAAGTAGGGCATATGCGTCACTGTCAGAATACACGCAAAATCACCTGCGATCGCATTGATCGCGGCAATCAAGCGATCGCATCCTTCTTGATCTTGCGTCCCAAATCCTTCATCAATAATCAGTAATTGTAGTGCGGCTCCGGCGCGTTGCGCGAGCAGTTTAGCCAACGCCAAACGAATCGCAAAGTTAATCCGAAACGCTTCTCCTCCTGAGTAAGTTTCATAAGGTCTTGTGCCGCGCGCATCGGCAATGAGAATATCGAGCGTATCGATCATTTTAGTCGCTTTTTTGCGCGTTCCACTCCGCCCAGCTTTTTGCGTCACAAATTGAACGTGCAATTGATTCGCACTCAACCGCGCCAAGAGTTGATTCGTTTCGGCTTCGAGTTGCGGTAAGACATTCTCAATCATTAATGCTTGAATGCCATTTTTCCCGAAGGCTTGCGCTAATTCTTGATAAACGCGGTGGCGTTGTTTTATTGCTTGTAGTTGTTGTTGTCCTTGTTCGTATTGTGCTTGTAGGGCTTCAAGGTGGTTAAACTGTTGCTGAAGTTGCCCTAAATGACTGAGTTGCTCGTCAAGCTGTCGCCGACGAAACGCAAGTTGCTGTTCTAAGGTTTGAATTTCTGCGGTAGGTAAAGGTGTTTGTTCGAGTTGCTGTGTTAGGGACTCGATTTGCGCAACCAGAACTTGACGTTCCGCGCTTCTTGCTTGAATCGCTTCTTTGAGGTCTTGCGATCGCGCTTGAAATTGCGGATACTGCTCTTGGGCATTTTTTAGCTGTTGATAGCGAATTTGCCACGTTTGCGCCTTCCGCAAGGCGATGCGGAGCGCGTTATGCTGTTCAGGTGCATAATTAATTGTCTTGATTTTTGCGTCTAAAACTGCAATTTGTTGCGCGCATTCTGAATGCGTTTGCTGCTCAACAATTTTTTGATTTAACTCGGCAATTTGTGCTTCAATCTGTGGTTGCCGTTGTAAAATTTGTGACAAGCGTTTTTGCGCATCCTTCAATTGTCCTTGACGAATTTCTGCCCAGCGCCACCGCTCGATTTCACTGCGGGCTAAAGCATGCTCTTGCTCGTTGTAGTTTAACTGTTGCAATTGTTGCTCGATTTGTCGCAGTTCTTCTTGTTTGTCGCGCGCATAATCACCTTCAGCTAGTGATCGCTCTAGTTGCTGTTTTTCTGCAATAATCTGCTGCAAATGGCGTTGTACGTCATCGGTTGCTGCGAGTTGCGCTGCGAGTTGTCCGCGTTGTTCTCTTAACGCATCGTAACCGGCAATTTGTTGCGAGATTTCGCGATATTCTTGACGCAATACCTGAATTTCGCGTTCGGATACTGCCATTTGTTCGCGGATCACCCAAAACTGCTGTTGAATTTCTTGTTGTTCGGTTTGAGTTTTTTCAACAACACGTTGCCAATGATGTTCCGTTAACGGGCGATCGCACAACGGACACGTTGCGTCGGGGTTTTGCAGCATTTGCAGCTTTTGCTCTAATTCCCCCATTTGTTTTTCGTAGTCGCGTTGATGCGCTTGTAGGCGTTCCATAAAATGACGCCGTTCTTGTCCTTTTTCGCGGACTCGTTCGAGGTAAACGCGCTTTTTCTCGAGTTGCTCTAGTTGAACTGCGACATCCATCACCGCTTGCTGAAGTTGCGGTTGGCGTTGCTGTTGATGAGTAAGTTGATTTTGAGAAGCTTGCAATTCTTCGAGTCGCGCTTGCATTCGTGCTTGAACCCGTTCGAGTTGTGTTTGCAGCGATGTGCGGTATTGCAGTAGCGGTGTCACTTGCAATTGCAGTTGATCTAACTGCGCTAGCCGATGACGCGCGGCGGCGAGTTGCGCTAACCCTGCTTCAACTTCGCTCGATTTTTGCAACGTTTGCTGAATTTCTTGTTCTTGCTGCTGTAAAGCGGCGAGTTGTCCTTCGGCGTGTTGAAGTGAGGAGCGAATTTCGTTGATTTGCTGGGCGAGTTGCTGCTGTAAGTGCTGAAGTTGCACCGTAGCGCGGGAATGTTCTTGAAATTTGGCAGAAAGCGTTTCTTCCTCAGTTTGCAAGCTTTCATACTTAGCATAGCCTGCGTGAATTTCGTCGGTATGACTCAGCGTTTCTTCAATCGCTGATAGCTGTTCGTTGATGGCGCGACGTTCTTCGGCTAGGCGATCGCTATCTTGCGTCAAGTTTTGGTACTGCTGTTGTAAAAAAACTAGCTGTTGTTCCCAAGTTTGTCGCTGGTGTTGAATAACTTGTAGGCTTTGCAGTTGAATTGTGTCAAATGCTTGCTTTTGTTGTAGCTGGTTGTGTTGTGCTTCTAACTCTGCGCGTTCTTGTGCGATCGCTTCTTTGTGCTGCAACGAGCTTTGCATTCCTTCTAGAGTGCGCTCTAATTGCTCAGCTTGCGCTTTAAATGAGCGCGATAAGTCTTTTGCTCTTTCCTCTAAATCGTCGTATTGATTGAGTTTGAGCAATTCTGCTAAAATTTCTTTGCGCTCAGTCGGACGCTTGAGCATAAATTCGTCAGCGCGTCCTTGGCGGAGATACGCCGAATTAATAAAGGTATCGTAGTCAAGTTTGATGTGTTCTAAAATTAACTGCTGCGTTGCCCGTACACCGCGTTCTGTCAAAGCTCGAAAGCCATTCGGTGTCGCAATTTGAAATTCTAGCGAACTGCTTTGTCCGCGATGGCGCGTCCGAATCACGCGGTATTGATGCTGGTTACTGATAAAGATAAAGTCTACCTGAACTTCTTGCGCACCGGTGTGAATAATATCGTCTTCAGAAGCTGCGCGGCTTTGCCCCCAAATTACCCAAGTCATGGCTTCGAGTAATGAAGACTTACCCGCACCATTCGATCCACAAATGCAAGCAATGTGCAGCCCCGAAAAGTCCAGGGTTGCATCGCGGTAGCTTAAGAAATTTTTCAGCGTGAGTTGAACTGGAATCATCTAGGCTATAGCGCCACACTTGAAATATATCTAAGAAATAACAGTACATTTGCACTGTTGCCTAGTCTATCCACGAGATTATTAGGTTTCCAGCGTTCAAGCCATTACCTTCACGATTCTTAATATATAGCCCTAGTCATAATTAAATTCGGTTGATTAGTGATGATAAAAATGGTGACGGGTGATTAGTCACTATCTGGTTATTTAAAAAGGGGATTTTTACAACAAAAATGCCTTCTACTGTCTATGCAAGAAGGCATTATTAGTCAGAACAAAAAGAAGCAGTAGATTTATGGCTACTAAAAACAAGCATACTAACTTGGTGTGGCAGTGCTATGACAATGAGATGGTGATGTTGTGACGCTTTGGTTGGTCTACAAAATAACCTGCACGTGACATTCATTGACAGAATCTTCACTTAGTATAAGAGTTACTGGCTACTTAGCTACAATAACCAATTAGTTATTTAACTATTATCATACTAACTACCACAGTATATATATATATCTATGGTTAAAATCAAGCCACAAAAGACCGATCCCACAATTCTCACTGCTGTAGCAGACTATTTCAAGGTGCTTTCAGAAGTCAGTCGCTTGCAGATTTTAACTTGTCTAAAATTAGGTCCAATGAATGTTATGGAACTAGCTGAAGCAACTGATTTAGGACAGACGAACCTTTCCAAACACCTGAAAGTGTTAACTCAAGCCGGTATTCTATCGCGTCAAGCTAAAGGGACAAGTGCTTATTACAAAATTGTTGACCCGATGATTTTTGAATTTTGTGAATTAGCGTGTGATCGTGTGAGCGAACGAGTACTAAAGCAGGCGGCAAGTCTCAAAGCTTTGCGGGGAAAACAAGTTTTTTAGCACTCTAGATTAGAATCAAATCAATCTTGAGCGCATAACTTTACATTGGTTATGTTCTAGACTGGTGGATCAAGTTTAGATGTCTAAGCCAAATTCATAGCGATTGATGAATTAGACCAATGACCACATCATGTAACCAAATGGACTTGGACAAGCAAATCGTTTTTCGAGCTAACCGCTTAATCCGAGTTGGCAAGGTGAGATGTTTGCGTTCAATGGGACGATCTTTTTTTTAATGCTTCAATCACAGTTGTGGGACTAATCTTCAGCACACGGGCAGTATCTCGGATACCACTGCCGTTAACAGCCATGTCTGCAATCTGCTGTTTAACATCTGGCAAGTAGCCGCGATAAACATCGTCTCGCATGAAGGTACTGCGATTACACTCACGGGTGCGACACTTATAGCGTTGTTTACCTGTCTCAGCTCGACCGTGTTTCACTACATTATCACTCTCACAAGCCGGACAAAGAACGGGTTCCAAAACCATGCTGTAAATTTAGCAATAACACCTGTATGATTTTCTCTATTTCCACAAGTCTAGAACATCACCGCAGGCAGGTAACGACACTACCAGCAACACCCGACAAGGCAGCGATCATCGCATCTTGCACCCGCGCCCATCTTCCTTCTTCCTTGCTTTGCATCTTGACCGGTCATTTCACGGACACCCACCTGTTCGAGCATCCCTTTAAGTTGTTCCTGATGAGCGCGTCCCTCAAAATTGACAGTATTCAGCGGAGCAATTGCTACTTTAATATCAGCCCCTACTACTTGAGCCGCTTGGTGAATCATGATTTTGCTCATTGCTTGACCATGCTTCATCAGTTCGTGGTGAATGAGCTTTTGATAAAACGTAAACTCATCTCCCGACATCATTTGCTCGAATTGCGGAATAAATATCTGCGTTGCTGCACTCGGTTCAGCTTGAATACTGTATTGCACGATGACAGTAGCGATAAATACCGATGTTTTGCTGGTGATCATTCAGCATATTTTGAAGACATTCGCGAATAACTTCGTAAGGGCAGGTATCTATAAGTTTTTGCTCATTGGAAATAATTAAATTTGGAAATAATTAAATCCTAAAATGCCCTCAAGTCTGCTAATCTTTCACCAATCGTCAAGCGCTTTGTATCATCTATGCTTGTAACCATCTTGACTCCTCTATGAAAATAATCTAAATAACACCTAAATCACCACAAAGGTGATGTAGCTCAACATAATTGCCCCAATTCCGCACGAAATTTCAGGTAGCGTTGTTTGCGCCTTGCTGATTAATGGATGCTTTGTGTCACTTGATATCGTTACAAGGCGGTTCAGGTTCAAAGAAGATGCGATCGCCAAATTTATTAACTAAGATTCAGGGTTCACAAAATGCTCTAATCTCTCTCAATATATTCAAGTGCGTCATAATCCAACACGATTTTAATACCTATTGCAATGGGTATCAGCGGGTTTACCCTCGCGTTCCAAACCTCCAGCCGCAGCAAGCCATTCCAGTGAGCGCATCAGCACCATAATTGGTCTATCAGGTGAATTAAATCGGCTGTAGGCGTAGTTAGATGCATCCACGCGATCGGCATCGAAAAATTCTTGTCCTGGAGGATCAGGTAAGTGACCAATAATTTCAGTTTGATAAAGTGTAACGAGTTGTCCCATCGAACCGCCGAGCATAGACAAGCCAATAATTGCTCGCCAACGATTCATAATTAGGGTTCTTTCCTTGACGCAGTTCTTGACTTAGTTGTTTTGGTTCCATAAAACGTAATCTTGATAACGTATGCGTTGGCAATGCGGCGACGTAAATGCCTTACGCTCAAGCTGATCGCGCGTAGCGCAGCCTTCAAAGCAGCAGACGGATACACTCGTCATGCTACCAAGTTATTTTGCGATCACTTGAGTGGTCTTTGGCGCTTTGCACTTGATAGTTCCACTCTTCATGCATAGGTAGTAAAAGCGATCGCCTCTAGTAGTAAAATCTTCTATTTATTAGCTAATAAGTGGGTTGCTAGACTTGAAATATCCAATTGATCGGAATTAACAGCTTCAAACGTAGCCCGTTTTATGCTCTTAGCATAGATATGCATGAAACAAGGATAATTTGAGGCAGATTGTTTAAACTCAAATTCTAGCTCAATTAATGAATTTACAGGTCGGAATCTAGTCAGGTTATCGGGGAAAATTTGAAAACTATGATTTGGCACATTTATCATTAGCTTTCCTTTATCCCAATATAGTTGCCAAGCTGTCTCTGTTGCACGGTTGAGGAAAGTAATAGCATCGTCTGACATTGCAAAATGTGGAGATCTAACAAATTCAAATTCAGAATTCATAAAATTAGAATGACTAAGATTTTTGCCGACTAAATCTTGCAGTTTTATTGTAAATCTTCTCCAACTAGCAATCTTAATATCTATCAGTCTATGATTCAAATTCTCCGTCTACTTAGCTAAATGGTAATTAATGGGCAAATAACGTAAGCTTGTCGTCCAATTAATAGTTAATTAATAAGCTTATCTTACTTTAAATAACAGCTTCCTTCAGATAGAATTAAATATTAATTCGGTAAGTATTCAGCGATACTACTAACAGAAATAAATTCAACGTTACGGTTTATTTTTACGCGGTCTTAGACTATTGTAGACTGATTGTCCTTTGTCACTAACACTGGTTTTAAATAGTCTGATGATTGCTATCTGATTAAGTCGCGATCGCCATCGCATCACAAATAGCATGATTAGCAAATTGACTACTGTACTGAATGTTTGATCCACCATACGTTCCACGCTTTAGTAGATAAGTTTGCAATAATTCCAACAAACCAGATTTGTTGACATTGCTGTTCTTGTTGGAATTTATACACAGTGATAACTCGGCAAAAATGTGAACGACAGAGTATCCAACTTTTTGCGTCAAAGTAGCTTCAATCAAACCAACTTGGCTAACCTACACGACGTTTCTGCTGCTTGACCAATACAGGTCTAGGCTTCTTCTTATTTTTAGCTACTTTGGTGCTGTGAGTTATCCTTGGGCGACATTGCTCGCAGTATAAAGGACGCGGACCGTAAGTTTCGCGTTCAACATCTTTGTTACATTGTTTACAGATAAACTTGTACAGGCGCGTATGAATCACCCGCTCGTGTGCTTTAACGGTGTATTCTCTTACATGAACTTTCTTAGATGGCATAGGCTAAGAATAATATACTGCTGTAAAGAATATGCTAGCTAGAAGCAGGAGTTCAATCGCTAACAATGCCTCAAAATCATCACTTCATTCAAAACTTAATTGAAATGCGCGAACACTACCAGGTGGTTGTTCAAAAGTGCGATCGCGCGAGTTCTCACGCTGGCGCTCAACTCAATTCCCTCAACGCCTTGTTAGCAGATCGCTTAGTTGAAAACCAGCATATAGAAAGCTTACTGCAACTGAGAGCACACTATCAAACGCTGTACGCACAGCAGCAACAACAAGCCCAAAATGCTAAAGAGCAGATCGCGCACATCAATGCATTACTCGCAGACCAATTAGTATTACAGCACAACGAACAACAGATCGCTGTTCAATCAACGACTATAGCCCAAAAACAGCTGAATGAAGGATTAACACTTATTACGGATGAGGACGATCGCTCATCACTGCAACAGCAAGACGCACAAGAACTTCCACATCCACAGATCCAAACCTCCGTCTCTACTCCAGAAGCACAGCATTTAGAATCCGATTTTATCGAGCCACTAGATTCTAAGCATCAAACAACATCAGCGCCTCCTCCACAATCGCGCTTTTTAAAAACACCACTCGTCCCACAATATCAACACCTGACTAAATCAGAAGCCGTTGAACAGCTACTGCAAAAAAATGAAGGAAGTATTCTACACGTCGATTACATCATTCGTGCTTTGCACGGTGAACTTAATGCTGAAGACCTCAAAGCAGAAAAGTTACGAATGAACGACACTCTACGCAAAGGAGTGGAAAAAGGATTATGGGATAAAGTACCTAATTCGCCTGGTTGTTACACGATTAACTTGACGTTAGTTGAACAAGAGACTAAAGGTACAAAAACGAATCCTCACCAAAATCAAGACGAGCCACTTCCTAAGCACATATCCCACAACGAGTCAGAACCATCACTGTTGCCGCGTTATCATGGAATGAGTTTCACTGGCGCAGTGACTACTGTTATACAGGAAAAAGCTGGTGAGATACTAACTCCAGAGATAGTTGCAAAAGCGTTGTACGGCGACATAGCAGGAAAAGCTTTGACACAAGCAAAAGGCAAAGTTGGCAAAACATTGTGGAATGGGGCTAAACAAGGACGCTGGCAAAGTGTTCCAGGTCAGCTAGGAATGTATACATTGCCATTGAATCAGTTGAATTAAATTTGCTGCTCAAATCGTTGCATCATAGACAGCACACGCTTGGGATCTTGCAAGCTATTGCCTAGGCTTGCTGATTGATTGCTTTTTATGCGGCTTGCGTCAGATTGTATAGTGTTGAGATCAGAACCTCTGTACGCGCGTAAAAAGCGATCGCTTAACTTGTGCTTCTAACCATCGACTTACAATAATCCACGATAACGAATAAACAGTAAAATAGCTGCCCAAGAACCCAACGCGACTTTAACGGCGACTAGAATATTGAGTAAAGGAATTGCCCCACCACTGACAAGTGTGCCTAACTGTCCGTGTGATAATTCGATTCCGCTGAGTGTAACAACTGCTAGTGCAATAAAAATCAAGACGGAAATTTTTTCCCACGTAGCAGCGTGCCAGCGTTTGTAGAGTGCCTGCATCCACACTGAGGGTGAGGTAATCGCTACAAGACCGATCGCGGTTCCCCCTGCCACGCCAGCAGCAAAACCACCGCCAGGACTTAAATGCCCGCGAATTGCGAGTTCGATACTTACTAATGCCGTAATCGTTGCACCTAGACGCGCCAGCACGATTGATGGTTGATCTGTAAATTGATAGATCGTCGTTGTTGGCTTTTCGTTAGCGAGCAGATAATAAGCGCCCAAGATTGCGATTGTAAATACAACAACCTCAAAAATCGTGTCATACAAGCGATTGCGGAAAATAATACCGGATACTGCATTGGGTACTCCACTATCTTGCACAACTAATTCAACAATCGAGACATCTGTTAAGTTGAGTGTTGGATTAGGAATGAGCAGCATTTTGACAAACATTGCAATTCCCGCCGCAATGTAGACCCACTTCATGAATGATTCTCCTTTGCGTCTAATGGATTGACATAAGTGAGGCTTGTCTCTGGCGATGCGAGTTCGGTTTGCATAATTTCGTAGAGGCGTTGAACTCTGGTGACAGTGTGATAAGGTGGCGCCTGAGAAGGCGATCGCAAAACGCACGTTGTATGAACTTCTTTGTCAACCAGTGCTTGCTCTAAAGCCTGCATATCAGTGTAGGGAAACACTTCCAGCCGCATATGATGTTTGCGCAAAATTGTGCGTAACTGATCGAGAAGTTGCCCAAACCGATTGCCCTCGGCGGCACTCGACTCATCCTTGAGAACACCAAGCCGCATAACGAGCGATGAACGTACTGCAACTGCATAAAGCGTAATTGCCAGCATAGTACCGACTAACGCTTCAGTTAAAGCCACATCCGCCGCACCTAAAACTGCATATACCAACGCGGCGATTGCTCCCAAGATGCCGCGAATCACTAAAGCGTGGTATGGATTGACTTGAAATACCAACATAAAGGCACTCAATGGCAACAAAGCCGCGATCGCATAGATATAGAAATCATTCATAGCTATCTCCGCTACTCGAACAGTATGCCAGCACGTATCCCAGCACCGTGTTCCAAATTGCTAAGGAGATAATCGCCAGGATCAACAATGGCCATTCACTGGGAATTTTCAATAGTAGTCCGAAGATGATACTCATAGAACCCAGCGTATCTGCAACCGAAAGGCTATGCAATTTGAACAATATTGAGCGCCTGCCCAATAGGTGCGAGGTTCCCCAAAACCAAAAAACAATTCCTATGCCAAGGCATATATAACTCAATAAGTCAATCATATTTTACGAATTTGAAACATCTTGCATGCGTTTAATCACGTGTGCTAGTAGCATTAACGCGGCGTTACCCACACTCAAAATAATGACCGCGACAATTCCAATCATCCAATCATCACGAAAGACAGAGACAACGAGTGCCATAATTGCCGTCTTAGTCGCAATACTCGCAAATGCCAACATTCGCTGCCAAACTTCATCATCACGCCACGCTGCGTAAGTCGGTATGAGTAACGCCAGAATCATTGCGATAAGTACCAAGTTCATGTTTTTTTCCTCCGTTGTACGCGGTGAACTTCGTACCAGCCGTCTTCGTGGTATTTCAAGACAATCGTTTTCGGCGTAAAGGTGATCAGAAAAATATCTAGAAAGATTAGTCCTGGTGTCCGGCGTGGTGGAACTCGTTCCATCGTCACCACTTCTTGGGTATGCGGGCGGAACATAATTTCAACTGCCTCAATATAAGCCTGTGGAAGCGCCATAACAATCTCCCAAAGCGCCCGCAGCCAATCTTTTAATGCGGCGCGAGATTTGTGGCTGTGAGGCAATAGCAGCGCGACGCTAATACCGATGATGATGTTGACCGCGCTGAAATTAGCGGTGAGTAAAAACCAGATAGCGAGTCGTAAAATCAGATTGAGATATCCTGTCATGTAAATACCATCCAAAACAGTAGAATCAACATCAGACTCATACCACCAATCAAATGCTCAAATTGTTCAAGTACGCGCGGTAGCCTGAGTTCTAAGCGTCGAAAAACGAGAAGATATGCAATCCAGCCAGCAGCAATAATCGCGAGGACTTTCATGATATTCGCGACGGTATATGCTTGGTAGTACGCAACATTGGCGATCGCCAGCGCTGCGATTAGCGGTACTATTGCTAACCACAAACCAAAGCGGATTTTGTCGCTACCTCCACGCGGCAGAAAGATAAATTTAGCGTAGACGATCGCTGTTCCGGTGGCACCAAGATTCATCGCGATCATATAGATGGGTGACAGATCTTTCAACGTGAGGATCTTCGCCGCAAAACCAACGAATAAGGGAAATCCCGAAATTGAAAGACTCGCCATTACCAAAGCAACCCACAAACCAGTATTTAGTGGTTTTTGTTGAAGTTCCTTAAAGTTGCGGCTAGGTAAAGTCCCTGCGATTAAAAATAACGTAGATTTAGCTACCCCGTGCGCCAGCGCATAAAACCCCCCCGCACTCGGTGCAACAAGTATCCAGCCCAACTGGGAAACTGTACTCAACGCCAGCGTCCGCTTTGTGTCTTTTTCTAAGATTGCATAAAACACGCCAAGGAGCGCCGCCCCAACGCCAAAAATTCGAACGATCGCATCCACTTCATCCAAAATCAGCGCGCACCGTACCAGCGGAAACACACCTGCTTTAACGACAACTCCCGATAGCATCGCGGAAACTGGCGATTCGGATTCAGAATGTGTTAGCGGTAGCCACAACCCAGATACAAAAACTCCACCTTTTGTCAAGAGTCCCAGAAAGATCAACGCGAGTGCTTCGGTTGGGGCGCCCCGCAAACCCCCAAACGCAAACGAATGATGTGTTTGATAAACAAGTACCGCGCCGACTAGATAAAATAGCATTGCCGTGTTGCTGACAAACAGATAGCGCAAAGCTACCCATAGCGATCGCTCAGTTCGAGGATAGGCAATTAACAAAAACGCCGCAATCCCGATCACCTCTAGTGCTACATACAAACTGATAAAATCTGCACAGACAAACACCGCATTCAGGCTGCCATGCAGAATAGCAATTTGCATATAAAAAAAAGCTGTCTTATCGGTGTGCCAACAGTAGAGAGTAACTGCCGTCGCAACGAGTGCATTGGTTAAGATAAAGTACCCACTTAGCTGATCGACTTGCAACGTGACACCGAAGTTATCGAGTAATTGCAGTGTCAGCGGCGACTGCGCTATCAAGACTTGTAACGCATATCCCATCGAAACTAGCGTTACACCCAGTGTAAGGTAACGGTCAAGTTTGGGGATAAGATAAATGACAAACCCGATAAATAATGGTAAGGCAATCCAGGCGATCGTTAAGGTATTTATCATGGCATATTATTCTTCTCGATTTCGTTGCTTTCTAAAGTCGGGTTATCTTGTGCCAATTTCATGACTCCAACTAGCATGAAAGCTTGAATCGAAACAACAATCACAATTGCCGTCAAGATTACTGCTTGCAAAACTAAATCGGCGTAAGCACCTTTTCTCGCGCAGAAACCAGATGGCTAGCCGCAAGATGAGATTGAGATACTCAGTCATGTAGTTATCATCCAAAACACCAGAATCAACATTAAACTCATCCCACCAATGAGATGCTCAAAGTCCTCTAGTACACGTGGTAACTTCAATACCGATCGCTTGAAAATCAGACCATATGCTAACCATCCAATAGCGATGATTGCTAGTGCTTTGATCGTATTCGCCACCGTATACGCTTGGAAATAAAAAATATTTGCACCGATTAGCCCGCCGATTAACAGAGTTATAGCTGCCCAAAAACCAAACTTGATCTCCTGCCCTGCTTGTCTGTGATGGGGTAGAAAGATAAATCTGGCATACACTATTGCTGTCCCTACAGCCGCAACATCCATAGCGATTGTTTGCCAGGGCAACACATTATTCAGGGTTGAGATTTTCGCGCCGAAGCCAACCATCAGGGGAAAACCAGAGATCGACAAACTGGCGACCACTAAAACAATCCAGAGTGAGGTATTGAGCGGCTGGTGTTGCAGTTCCTTGATATTTCGGCTTGGTAAAGCTCCTGCGGTCAAAAAGAGTGTTGGTTTGACCAGTCCGTGCGCCAGCGCGTAAAAGCCTCCGACTTCAGGTGCGGCGAGAATCCAGCCTAGCTGTGACAGCGAACTCAACGCTAATGTACGCTTGGTATCTGTTTCAAAGACTGCGTAGATCACTCCTAGCAGTGCTGCTCCAACTCCAAAGATTCTGACGATTGTATCGACCTCATCCAACATCAAAGCGTAACGCACCAGCGGAAAAATCCCAGCTTTTCCCACGATTCCTGAAAGCAATGCCGTTACTGGTGTTGCTGATTCAGCATAAGTTAGCGGCAACCACATTCCCGATACAAAAACTCCTCCTTTGGTTAATAGTCCTACCAAGATTAGAGCTAGTGCCTCGATTGGTGTGTTGCCTATACCTGCAAAAGCAAACGAATCATTTGCTTGATAAACTAACACTGCACCCACTAAATAAAACAGCATTGCTGTATTGCTAACAAACAAATAGCGTAATGCTACCCAAATTGATCGTTCAGTTCGTGGATAGGCAATCAAGAGAAACGCAGCAATTCCAATGACTTCTAGCGCTACGTACAGACTAATAAAATCTGCACAGATAAATACAGCATTCAAGCTGCCATGCAGAAAAATGGTCTGCATATAGAAAAAAGCCGTCTCATCAGTGTGCCAACAGTAGAGAACTACTGCTGTTGTGACTAAGGCGTTTGTCAATATGAAGTAGCCACTTAACTGATCAATTTGTAGTGTGACACCAAAGTTATCAAGTAATTGTAGTGTCAGCGGCGACTCGGCAATCAATACTTGCAACGCATATCCAAGCGACAGCAAATTGATACCGAGCGCCAGATATCGATTTAGTTGAGGAACTAAATAAACAATAAACCCTGTAAATAGCGGTAGCACAATCCAGGCGATTGTCAATGTATTCATGGCATATTGTTCTTCTCGATTTCGCTGCTTTCCAATGTTGGGTTATCTCGTGCCAGTTTCATTACACCGACTAGCATCAAAGCCTGAATCGAAAAGCCGATGACAATTGCCGTTAAGATCACTGCTTGAGGAACTGGATCGGCGTAGATACCTTTTTTGACGTTTGAAAAAATTGGTGTATGTAAACCATCTCTTGAGGCAATCAGCACGTAATAAGCAATAACCCCTGTGCTCATCACATCCATTGAGATAATTTTCATCACAAGGTTTTTTTTAAAAATTATGCCGAAAAAACCGCACAATATCGTTGCCAGGATAAACGCTTCTAACACGGGATTTGCTGGTTTGGTAAAGGTTAGTCGTAATCAAGAGTGAAATAATGCTTTGCGATCGCCAGTTTATTTATAGAAAACTGATCGTCAACCGCTGCTCTAGCTTGCGTAATGCTTAAAGCCTGACACCACTTTTTGCTAGTGTAAATATTTATTTGACCAAAGCAGGCGATTCCGCAAAATCTCTTTAATGATTGCAGCATAGACCTTGCCCCCTAACAGCGCGTCATCAATCCCCGATTTAGAAGTGCAGCAAATTAAACGCGATCGCGTTTTTAGCTCAAACTGCACTCGCTTGTTAATCTGGTAATTGCCCTTCCCGCTCACCAAATCTTCATGGTGTGCATTAATTAATCGCAATGATTAATTAAATATAAAATTGAAAGTAATCTGATAATACTTGATTCCGGCACTTCTGACGAGTCCTCATGCCATAAAATTCTGATATAGTTATGATAGAATTCTCTGTCGGCTATAGTGCACTTGCTAATTGCACTTTTTAAAAATTACCGAAAGATTATTTGCCGGCATCGCCACAGTTTCGCCAAGTGCGAGACCTTCCGTTTTCGCAACTTCGACGACATCCTCTAAATTTCGCACGCCCCAGGCGGGATTCTGTGTGCGTAAACTCGCATCAAACGCGGCGTTACTTGCTGCTGTATGTTGACCACCTTGCTTAAAAGGTCCATAGAGATACAATATACCTTCAGGAGGAAGAATACGCTTTGCTCCTGCAAATAATCCTAAGCAAGCCGCCCAAGGCGCAATATGAATCATGTTAATATTAACAATCGCCACAATGTCTAATGATTGTTGTTCGACCGTCCATATAGGATCGCACGCATCAAGAGCGATCGCCGGATAAAGATTTTCCGCGTTAGGAGTGTATTCGCGCCATGCCATAATACTTGCACGTGCGGCTGGATTTGGGTCAGACGGTAGCCACTTGCGCGGATGAATGCGCGGTGCAAAAAAGACGGCGTGTTCTCCAGTTCCGCTAGAGACTTCTAACACCGTACCTGTCGGCGGCAGAACTTTGAGTAAAATCTTTAGAATCGGTTCGCGATTGCGCACAGTTGCAGGTGCGTATTGTCGGGCATCAAAATAAT
This sequence comes from Chroogloeocystis siderophila 5.2 s.c.1, assembly GCF_001904655.1. Classification (NCBI taxonomy): domain Bacteria; kingdom Bacillati; phylum Cyanobacteriota; class Cyanophyceae; order Chroococcidiopsidales; family Chroococcidiopsidaceae; genus Chroogloeocystis; species Chroogloeocystis siderophila. The sequence goes on from NZ_MRCC01000019.1 coordinate 89,779, forward strand.
TCATTACATCTGGCAGCGCCCTTGTGTTTTGCATTCTAACTGCTTTTGGCGATCGGCAATAATTGCTGCTAAATCTGGTCGCCCAGTCAGCCGTAACCGCCAGTCAGCCCAGATCCCATACAGCATATCGGCAATAGCACCAATAACAGGTAACTTAGTAATTGCGTAAACCCAACCCATTCCTAAAGTTTCGTAAACTCGGCGAAAAACTTCTACATTTTTGATGACTGTGCCATCAGGAAGTACTGCATGTATTCGCCCCATCGCAGTTTCAAAGTCTACGCCGCCATGCGCTTCAGGATTATAGTCTTCATCCGCAATATCGACAAATGCGACAAGCCCGCGACCAGCATCGCGTTTTCTCAAAAAGTTGACTTCGCGCACGCACAGTGGACATTCACCATCGTACAGTAGCTTAATTTTCCAGGATGTTGAATTTGAGGCTTTTTGTGCTGTAGATTCGCGTGACTGGATATTTGATGCAGACATGAAATCAATCTCAAGTATTTTAAAGCTGATATCTCTATTTTAAGAAAAATCAATAAAAATTAACTTAATTGAAAGCTAATCAACATATCTGCTTCCTGTCTATACAAAGTTCAAAACAAAGTTCAAAGCAACACCACAGGAGTGATGCGCTAGAGTAGGAATCGCTTTGCAAGGGTGTCTACAGTTAAATGATTCAAGTCTTGTGTGCTGCACTTTTATGGGGGTTTGCTGGGGCGTTAGCTGGGCTTTTAATGGGAGGAACGTTAGAACCTGCAATACTTGTACCGTTACGTTTTTTCGGTAGCTTTTTAGTGCTTTTGCCATTTGTCTGGCGCTTTCCGCCACAGAATAAAGAGTTTCCCCGCCTTTTTGTGATCGGATTAGCGCTGACACTCACTCAAGTTAGCTACTATTTAGCAATTCATCTATCGAGTGTGGCAACGGGGCTATTTTTGCAGTACATGGCTCCAGTGTTACTTACTTTATATGCTTTGGTGCGTGGAGAAAGTTTATCTCGACCCAAATTATTCGGCTTAGGATTTGCAGTAGTCGGCGCCTATTTTCTAGTCGTAGGTCCGCAAGGACTTGCAGGGGGATTGGGAATCGCTTATGGTCTTGCTTCGGCTTTCTTGTTTGCTACTTTTTCTTATTTAGGCATGGGAATGCGCGCCCACCCGTTAACTGTATTAGCGATCGGGACGGGAGTTGGTAGTATTTTGAGTTTACCTTTCACTCCTTGGGAGAAAGTGCTGAGCTTGAATGCTGTTGATTTAGCCGCAGTTGCATATATTGTTGTGCTGGGAACTGTTGTTCCCTTTGGTTTGTTTTTGTGGGGAGTGCGCCAGATTCCGGCACGCGTAGCAACATTAGTAGCAATGATTGAACCAGTATGCGGAGCAATTTTTGCTATTTTCTTAGTTGGTCAACTTCTTTCACCGTTAGCCGTATTCGGCGGCGCAATGATTTTATGTGGCGTTTGGCTGAATACTACATGAGAGATCAGAGTTTTTTAGATAGACACAATGAGTGTAGAGAGTAGAGGGCTTTACTTTATTAGACCTCCTGCATGAAAAGAATTGCAAATCAATTCGTTACTCAACAAACAAAGCCATGGAGATGGACTACATGTAAGAGATGCCTTACCTCCTCAAATCTATTGCTTATAGTGTGCGCTCGTCAACTTTGTTCAAATAGCCGCGACTTCAGTCGGAGGGTATTTGTGATTCATGCAAGAAGTCTATTGAATTAACACCCATATTACCCCTTACCAATTCACATAAAGACTGGGCTTACGATATATAAGATGTTTAGTAACTCAATAGGTTGTCTGTGGCTAATCAAGAAGAGTTAATTCCAGAAATAGCGCTACCGTTAGCTCAAACACCTTTATATCAACTCGCACTCGAACTCAAAGCCCGACTCACTAGCTTTGGTGGCTGGGAAATGCCCGTGCAGTTTGTTGGTATTAGTAAAGAACATCAAGCGGTACGTACTGCAGTGGGGATGTTTGATATTTCCCACATGGGTAAATTCCTTTTGCGCGGAAAGCAGTTGATTTCTCAATTACAGCGTTTAGTTCCCTCCGATTTAAATCGCCTGCAACCAGGTCAAGCGCAATACACTGTATTGTTAAACTCCCAAGCTGGAATTATTGATGACATTATTTTCTACTACCAAGGTGAGGATGCTGGGGAACAACGCGGCGTCATGATTGTGAATGCGGCAACCACTAGTAAAGACAAAGCATGGATTTTGCAAAATATTGATTCAGAATACGTACATCTGCACGATGTTTCTTCAGAAAAAGTTTTGATTGCTGTGCAAGGACCGCAAGCAGTGACAGTTTTACAGGGTTTTGTCCAAGAAGATTTATCTTTGCTCAAAGCATTTGGACATCTTGAAGCAACTGTTCTTGGTCAACCTGGGTTTATTGCGCGAACCGGTTACACCGGAGAAGATGGCTTTGAAGTAATGGTTGATATATCTATCGGGATAGAACTATGGCGATCGCTCTACGATACTGGTGTTATTCCCTGCGGACTTGGCGCGCGCGATACGCTACGACTCGAAGCCGCAATGGCGCTTTACGGACAAGATATTGATGAAACGACCACACCCCTCGAAGCTGGTATGGGCTGGCTAGTTCATTTAGATTCTAAAGAAGATTTTATCGGACGTGAAGTGCTGGCGCAACAAAAAGCCCACGGAGTTCAACGCAAACTGGTCGGATTGCGTCTTGAAGGAAGAAATATTGCGCGTCATGGCTATCAAGTGCGATCGCAAGGAAAAGTTGTTGGCGAAATCACGAGCGGTACACTCTCGCCTACACTAGGTTATCCTGTTGCTTTGGCGTATGTTCCTATTTCCTTGAGTCAAATAGGACAGCAGCTAGACGTTGAGATTCGCGGTAAATTGTATCCGGCGATCGTTGTTAAACGCCCATTCTATCGGTCAAAAACGCGGTTATCAACATAAAATCGTTTCGGATTTTTATGAAATAATGGGCGCTAGCACGATGCTGCATTCGATTAACGCTACAGCTTAATGAATTTACGCTGTAGAAACGACATAGGTATCAATACTTTTATTGTTGAGGTTACACATGGCACTGGAATATCCCAGCGATTTAAAATATCAAGATTCTCACGAGTACGTACGGTTAGATGGCGATATCGCCACAATTGGGATTAGCGCCTTCGCCGTCGATCAATTAGGTGATATCGTGTTTCTCGAATTGCCCGAAGTCGGTGACGCCTTAATCAAAGGAGAAAGCTTTGGCACAATTGAGTCAGTGAAAGCAGTGGAAAACTTGTACGCCGCCGTTAGTGGTACTGTAGTGGAGCGTAACGATGCGATCGTCGAAGCACCTGAACAGTTAGCCGATGATCCATACGGTGAAGGTTGGTTGTTAAAAGTGCGGATTACCGACTCTAGCGAACTCGACGATGCAATGTCTGCGGATGAGTATCAGGCACAAGTAGAAGGCGAGTAGTGAGCGACTCAGGCTAGGGATGATATGAGGTAAGAAAAATTCATGAGATTGAATAATTATCTTTTCCCTAGTTCTCCTTATTTAAAATAATGTTGCAGAATATGAAGAAGAAGTCGTGTCTGGAGAGCAGTCTGTGGTAGCTTATCGCTCTGGTACTGGTTCAATTTGTCAGCAACTGGTAGAAGCAGCCCAAGAATCTTTTTCTTTCGCACAAAGGCATATCGGTTCTAAGCCAGAAGAAATTCAGCAAATGCTTGATGAATTGGGTTTGGCAACGCTTGATGCTTTAATCGACCAAACCGTACCGCAGGCAATACGCCTTAATAGACCGCTTCAGCTAGAACCTGCGCAAAGTGAATACGCAGCTTTAGCCAAACTCAAAGAAATTGCCTCCAAAAACCAAGTCTTTCGCTCGTTTATTGGCATGGGGTATCATGACTGCATCACCCCGCCTGTCATTCAGCGTAATATTTTAGAAAATCCTGGTTGGTACACAGCTTATACTCCCTATCAGCCAGAGATTTCACAAGGACGACTCGAAGCGTTACTAAACTTCCAGACCGCAATCATTGATTTAACTGGTTTAGAAATAGCAAATGCTTCACTTCTTGATGAGGCTACCGCAGCCGCCGAAGCAATGGCAATGAGTTATGGAGTGTGTAAGCACAAAGCAAACACCTTCTTTGTTTCGCAAGATTGCCATCCGCAAACGATCGCCGTTGTGCAAACTCGCGCGACACCGCTAGGAATTAAAATTATTATTGGTGATCATCAAACGTTTACATTTAATGATACGATTTTTGGTGCGTTGTTACAGTATCCAGCGAGTGATGGCAAAATTTACGATTATCGTCACTTTGTCGAACAAGCCCATGCAGTAGGGGCTTTAGTCACCGTCGCCGCCGATATTTTAAGTTTATGTTTACTAACACCACCTGGAGAATTTGGGGCTGATATTGCTGTTGGAAGTACGCAACGTTTTGGGGTTCCCCTCGGCTACGGCGGTCCGCATGCAGCTTATTTGGCAACAAAAGAACAATACAAGCGACAAATCCCAGGACGCATCGTTGGCGTCTCAAAAGATGTTCATGGTAAGCCGGCGCTACGTCTTGCACTCCAAACCAGAGAACAGCATATCCGGCGAGAAAAAGCAACAAGTAACATTTGTACAGCCCAAGTGTTATTAGCTGTAATGGCATCAATGTACGCGGTTTATCACGGACCACAAGGGTTGCAAAATATTGCTCAACGCGTTCATCAGCTAACTGTTCTTTTAGCTGAAGGTCTAAAGCATTTAGGTTACACTATTGCTTCAGAACACTACTTTGATACGTTACGAATTGACCTTGAACCCGAACAGGTTACAGAAATCATTGAAGCAGCCTTAGCACAGCAAATCAATTTACGGACGATTAGTGAAAGTGCGATCGCTATTAGCTTAGACGAAACAACAACCGAAGCCGATTTATACGATTTGTGGCAAGTTTTTGCCGGAAGTGAAGTATCATTTGCGCTAGAGGAGTTAGCAACTCCCGAATTTGCACTTGAAAAAATCAAACCTTTTATTCGCAGTAGCAACTATCTAACGCACCCTGTCTTTAACAGCTACCATGCTGAAACTGAAATGCTGCGGTATATTTACCGACTGCAAGCGAAAGATCTGTCGCTGACAACATCGATGATTCCTCTGGGTTCATGCACGATGAAGTTGAATGCAACAACTGAAATGTTACCCATTTCATGGCAGGAGTTTGGTAAAATTCATCCGTTTGCACCCTTGTCCCAAACCAGAGGGTATCAAATTTTATTCGCGCAACTCGAACAAGCTTTAGCTGAAATTACAGGTTTTGCAGGAATTTCACTGCAACCAAACGCAGGTGCGCAGGGCGAGTACGCAGGGTTACTTGTAATTCGTCAATATCACGCAAGTCGCGGTGAAACGCATCGTCATGTTTGTCTAATTCCAGAATCAGCCCACGGAACAAACCCCGCAAGCGCAGTCATGGCGGGAATGAAAGTTGTGGCGATCGCCTGCGACAAACAAGGTAATATCGACTTAGACGATCTTCAAGCAAAAGCCGAAAAATACAGTCACGAACTTGCGGCGTTGATGGTCACGTATCCTTCAACGCATGGTGTCTTTGAAGAACAAATCAAAGATATTTGTGCGATTGTTCACGCCCACGACGGACAAGTTTACATGGATGGGGCAAATATGAATGCCCAAGTGGGAATTTGTCGTCCTGGCGATTACGGTGCAGATGTGTGTCACCTAAACTTACATAAAACTTTCTGTATTCCGCATGGTGGTGGCGGTCCAGGAATGGGACCAATTGGCGTTGCTACGCACCTTGTGCCGTTTTTACCAGGTCATCCAGTGGTAGAAATTAGTGGCGAACAAAGCGTAGGCGCGATCGCTGCTGCACCTTGGGGAAGTGCGAGTATTTTACCGATATCCTGGATGTATATTACACTCATGGGCGCAGCAGGGTTGACGCAAGCAACCAAAGTCGCGATTCTCAATGCGAATTACATTGCCCATCGTTTAGCACCTTACTACCCAGTATTGTACAGAGGTAAATCAGGGTTAGTTGCACATGAGTGCATTCTAGATTTGCGATCGCTCAAAAAATCTGCCGGAATTGAGGTAGATGATATCGCCAAGCGGTTAATGGATTACGGCTTCCACGCGCCTACAGTTTCTTGGCCGGTTGCTGGCACAATGATGGTAGAACCAACTGAAAGCGAATCAAAAGCCGAGTTGGATCGTTTCTGTGAGGCGATGATTCAAATTCGCCAAGAAATCGCAGAAATTGAGGTGGGTAAAGTCGATAGGCAGGATAATGTTTTGAAAAATGCCCCGCATACTGCCGATGCTTTAATTTCTTCAGATTGGCAACATCCTTATTCTCGCGAACAAGCTGCTTATCCCACATCGTGGACTCGCGAATACAAATTCTGGACTACCGTTGGAAGAATTGATAATGCTTATGGCGATCGCAATTTTGTTTGCTCGTGTTTGCCAATGGAAGCGTATAGTGAGTGAGTAGTCGTTATATATGCAACCATTTACAACACAACTACGGGTACGCCATTATGAAATGGATGCCTTGGGTCACGTCAACAACTCAGTTTATCAACATTACCTCGAACAAGCGGCGATCGAACATTTAGAACATTTGGGCTTTTCTTTGGATGTCTATCGCGAACTCGGTGGTGTGTTTGTCATGCGCCGGATTGAGATCGATTATCTGCGTCCGGCGATCGCGGGTGACACGCTAGAGGTACGTACTTGGTTGCAAGAAATGCGCGGTACACGGGCGATTCGGCGTTATGAAATTCGTAAATCTGGCAACGATCACTTATTAGTCACAGCCGAAGCCTTGTGGGTATGGGTGGACGCAGTGTCGATGCGCCCTAGACCCATTCCTGGTGTGTTACTCGATGCTTTTGTACAGATGCAGCATTCTTGAGAAGATTTTTTAACTTACAAACTGAAATCTACCTCGGTAAACTGTTTTATCAAAAGCTGGAGCGCCGGAAGAGTAGTAGATACTACCATTGATAAAACCACCAACACCAGAGTGACGTTGAGTCGGTAGTGGAGTTAATTCACGCCACGAATTAGTCTTAGGATTATATACCGTTACCTTCTTAACTGCTAGCTTGTGTCGAACTTCGCCACCCACTAAATATATTTCTCCATTAATGACAAAAGTCGCAGCCCCAATATGACTGCGACCTTGCGGTAAATTCGCGACTCTAGTCCACTGCTTCGTTGTGGGATTCCAAGCGTGGACTGTATTTTGTGTTGTCAAGTAGTCATCATAACTATGCTGCCCGCCGATCGCATAAATCTTACCGTTGACAATCGCATCTCCTAAGTGCGATCGTGGATTGGGTAATGGAGCCGCTGTTTGCCAACCAGCAGCCATATTATCAAGCTTGAGTATCCAATGATCGCCACGGTCAATTCTATTAAGATCTGCTCCACCAAAGAAATGCAATTCTCTTTTCAGATTACTAAAGCCACCGCTACCTCTAGCTTGTGGTAATGGTGGCATTTCTGACCAAGTATTCGTGGCAATATTGTAGCGTAAAACTTTTCTTGTTGCAAATAGTTGTCCGCCTTCTGGTTTGCCAACATACCCGCCTGCTAAATAAATATTTCCTGCGTCAGCAGCCACTCCTGCGTGGGTAATTCTAATTGGTATATCTGCAAGACGCTTCCAAGTGTTCGTTACAGGATCGTATACATCCACGCGATTTGTTGGTCTCCACTGAGAAGTATATCCACCTAATTGATATAATTTTCCACCAACGACTGCACTCATTGCCTCTCCAGTCCCCACCGGCGAAGGTGCAACCGTAGTCCACTTAATTTCAGTTGCAGCTAAAGATTTAACTGTATTTAACACTACAAAAATTATTGCAATAAATGCTATCGCTATCGTCTGCTTTCTTCGGTAACGCATTGTGTTCTCCGTGTAGAGAATAAACAACTCTAAGTTTAATTAAATGACTTTTAATTGAGCAGTTCAACCACACATATTAAATTTGATAAGTTAGCGATAAAAAAAATATGCGATCGCTTGTATTAACTACAGAAGCTGTACAACTTGTAAGATAAGCAAAATACGTGTAGAGACCAACGTAATAAAATAAACTTAAGCAGGATTTATTTTGTTAGGAAATATAGTCCAGCAAGATTTACAATTTTACGGAAAATTCTTATTTTGTAAGTTTAGTCAATACTAAACACCTGAAAAATACGTTGGTAGGCAGTTTGTGCCAGATCTTCGTATTCTTGGCGGTCTTCAGGGGTAAAGCTTACAACAACTTGAGTTCCATAGTCCTCAAACATTAACTCAAGCTTGCCGTTGTCGAAGAAGAACATTTCACCACTATGAGTACGCAGTACGGCTATAACCTTACCATGCTCAAACCAGATATTTAAACCATCTCCAAGTTCAGTCAGAAATTCTGCGGCTTTTACAGGCTGACCATCAGCAATACAAATGCTGTAAGTCATATTGCCTTCAACTTTACGATTTTCTGTACAACCTGCGGTAAGTTTTTCTAAAAACTTTATTCGTCTATCAAATAAACTTTGAGAATTGGAAGTATCAACTGGCGTTAAACTATTGTCATCACCGATAATACAATCGTCAGGAATACCATCTGCATCATAGTCAATTCGATAGTCATTATCACGCCCATCATTATCGCAGTCAATAGCATGACCGATAACTGTTCTAGATTTTGTAGCATTCATTGATTGCAAACCAACAGAAGTATCAACAGCAATCGCCGTCGCTACAGGAGGTTCGGTAGATTTCATGGAAGATTGCAATGAGTGATTTTTGCAAGCCACAAATAGTGTTAACATAATAAAAAATAGAGGTTTTAGCTGTTTTTTTAACATATAAATGAACTGTCAGTTTTTTATGTTTGATGCTTGCTTCTAATAGTGGAAGAAAATAGTTCGCTTGTGGAACATTGGAGGTGTGAAGTTGTGCTAGTATTTTTATTATCTTAGTGCAGCTTAAAGCCGCTTCAGTAGGGGGAAAATACTGGATAATAGTTAATAGATTCCTTACACAAATCAAAAGTCTATCTACTTGAAAGGCGAGTTTCGATAGACAATAGGTTATTCAGAAGTTTTATAATAACTGCAGTAGTGTAGATCTTTCTGCTGTTATAGACAAATAAAGTATAATAACGCAGACTTTTCACCAGAAATGATCGCATTATTCGTCCGCACCAGCAGCTTTAAGCGATCGCACAACATTTTTATACCCGTTAAATTCTGCAAGCATCAAAGCTGTGTAACCTGCGATATTTTTCAACGTGACATCTGCCCCTGCTTGAAGTAGTATTTCCACAGCATCCGCAAAACCTCGGTGTGCTGCCCACATCAAAGCAGTAGCATGATATTTGTCTTGCAGATCAACCTTCGCTCCTGATTTGAGTAAGCACTCAATGACCTCAATCTGATTGCGATCAGCGGCTTTCATCAACGCTGTTTTGCCATCATCGGCCGATAAATTAGGATCAGCACCGTAGTCAAGTAACAACTGCACTGTATCGGCATGTCCTTGAGTCGCGGCGAGTGTTAGCGGCGTTTCACCTAAGTTTTTAATATTCAATATATCTTTATCTATGTTGCGTGCTTGCGCTAACAACACAGCAACAATCGCACGATGTCCATGCAATGCTGCAACCATTAAAGGTGTATCGCCTAAAGAATTTCTCGCTTCAACATCAGCACCACGACTTAGCAAGAGTTGGACGACTTCAGTATGTCCTTCAACAACGGCTAGATGTAGTGGCGTCTCGCCGTCTTGGTCTTTGGCATTAATTTCAGCGCCAGCAGTGAGTAATGCAGTTGCGATCGCCGTGTATCCCCCTGCGGCGGCGGCGGCTAACGGACTACCACCATCAATATTTTTTAAATTTGCATCTGCTTTTGCGTGTAGTAGTGCTTCTACAACCTCCGTTACACCAAGATCGACAGCTTGCATGAGTATTGTTTCGCCTTGTTCATCTTGGAGATTAACATCGAGTGTTCCAGATGCTACCAGCGCTTGAACAACATCAACGTGCTGTTGCTGCACAGCCAACTTGAGCGCAGTATCATCATCGCGATCGCGAATATCAGCTTTGGCACCTGCATTAAGTAATACGCGTACTATATTGGCATGACCTTTGAGCGCGGCGATCATCAAGGCGGTGCTACCATCCTCATTAATCGCATTTACATTTGCGCCGTGTGCTAGTAGCGTTTCTACGATATCAAGGTGATTTGCTGCTGCGGCTAACATCAGTGGCGTCAAGCTATAAAGCTTTCTTTGGCGATTAACGTCAGCCCCGTTTGCAAGTAATAATCGGACAATTTCGGTATAGCCGCGTTGAGCAGCAAACATCAAGGCGGTTGTACCGTCGCCATCACTAGCATTCACACTTGCACCCGCGCTCAGCAGTGCGTGGATTTGTCGAATGTCACCACATTTAACTGCCCTGAGTAATGAGATGTCTTTTGTCACACTCATATTCAAGCATCATCTCATCGAAAGCATAGCTAGTCTATCGCTAAATGCCACTTTTGAGTAGATGAACTTACGATATCCAATGACTCATCACCACTACATCATTGGGATAAATTACTCATTGGTCAAATTTATAAAACAACTTATGCTAAGTTTTATCAAGTTTATTAACAGAAGAGAACACGATGGAACTTTCACAAGACGTAAAATTTTGGCTAAATTTCATTCACCCTGTTTTGATGTGGGGTTTACTCGCAGCTTCATTTTATGCGCTGTATTTGGGCGTACAAGTCAGACGCACGCGCTACGCCGAGGGTGAAGTTAAGAAAGAGTTAATTAAAGGCAGATACAACGTTAAACACTATCAAATTGGCTCGGTCATCTTGGCACTGATGGTTTTAGGGACACTTGCTGCGATGGGTGTTACCTATATCAACAATCAAAAGTTGTTTCTTGGACCTCACCTCTTAGTCGGACTAGCTATGACAGGGATAATTGCCGTTTCCGCAAGTCTCTCACCGTTTATGCAAAAAGGTCAGAACTGGGCGCGTTACACTCACATTGTTTTAAATTCTGTTTTACTCGCTTTATTCAGTTGGCAAGCAGTCAGTGGCGTACAAATTATCCAAAACATCCTTAGCAAGCGATAATATCATCTCTAGTTAAATAACTGACTATGTCGTTGCTAGTGGTTAGTGGTTAGTTGCTAGCCGCTAGTCACATTCACTCACCATTTTAATTATCAGTAAATAACGAGATTTGAGACAAGTGGAAGCTTATTATCTTAAAGACTTGTATCCACAAGATGAATGAGTAGGGTTGACATAAACATCATTTTGTGGGGAGGGTAATATTGAGAATTTGCTGATTGCCACTAACACAATTAATAGCTCACTTCAACTTGCCCGCTTTGACTTGGTTGGGATAGGTAAACCTAATGACTTGTGAAAATCTTCTTGAACTTTGTGCGTCAAACGACGCGAGACTTGTTTGACAATACTATTAAGTAGGCGATCGCCTGTATTTTGAACAAGTGATTTTGGTAAACGTTGAATAAACTTTGGAAAGTGAACCGCAACTGCTAGATCCAACTCCCATTCTACGCGTGTCATTTTCCCTGCAACTACTTCGGGAGTAGCGGCTGTTTCGACAAGTTCCATCACGGCATGGAAGTCTACATCATAGCCAGGAGCAATGTAATTTGGCACTGGAATTGTCTTAATTCGATAAATTCCTTCGTCTGGTGGCAAAAGTTCCAAGCCGACTTTGGGTTCTACTTCGTAACCAAACGAACCGATCCGACCAATCGTCAAAGCGTATGCGTTTTCCTGAACCGATTCTACTTTCATTGGCTGAGCGCAGCGACAAAACCAGCCTTGGTGAGCATCAAGGTAATTGGCAACGGCATCAGCAGGGGCATACATTTCCATGCAGTCCGTAAACCTTCCATGGAAGCGTGTTGGTGCAGTATGTGAATAGTCACTTTCTGCTAGCGTTGTGGGTGCATCCCAATGCACTTGTCCATTTCTAGTAGATTTATATTCACTATTGCTCGACAGCATAAACGCATCCTTTATAATTTGACTTATCTATTTAGGATTCCCAAGTCAGTCTTAGAGTTTCTCTGCCATTGTGCAGCTTATATCAAGGTTTATCAAATCTACAATTGAGATTGAGAGTTAGTTAAACTCACCTGAGAATTTGTTCGTTTATTCAGCATAAGCTTTAAAATGAAAGCATTTGTAGCAGGGGCAACAGGCGAGACAGGTCGCAGAATTGTCCAAGAGTTAGTCCAAAGAAACATTCCTGTACGCGCTTTGGTTCGGAATATCGATTCAGCCAAAGCAATTTTACCCGCTGAAGCTGAGTTGGTTGTCGGTGATGTATTGCAGCCAGATACTCTCCGTGCTGCGATAGGAGACAGCACTGTATTACTCTGTGCAACGGGAGCTAAACCAAGTTTTGACCCCACAGGACCTTACAAAGTAGACTACGAAGGAACAAAGAATTTAGTTGATATTGCTAAGACCAAAGGCATAGAGCATTTTGTTTTTGTTTCTTCTTTATGTACTTCTCAACTGTTTCATCCGCTGAATTTGTTTTGGTTGATCTTAGTGTGGAAAAAGCAGGCGGAGGAGTATCTACAAAAAAGTGGTCTTACCTATACTATCGTCCGACCAGGCGGTTTGAAAAATGACGACAACTCTAATCCTGTAGTTATGTCGGCTGCGGATACGCTATTTGATGGTAGTATTCCGCGCACCAAAGTCGCACAGGTATGCGTTGAGGCGTTATTTAATCCTGAATCAAGAAATAAAATTGTGGAAATTGTCGCTAAGCCAGAAGCATCAGCAAAAAGCTTTCAAGAACTGTTTGCGAGTGTAGGCTGAAGCGATCGCGTGAAATTTGAGGAACATTGAGCCAGCAAGCTTCCTCTGAATGTAATGTAAGGGCAGCTTTTACTGCCCTACAATTTCTTTGTGTTGATTTTTCGTGCAAATGCGTAAGTCTTGGAAACGTTTGATTGCCAGCAGTACGGCGGTTTTAGCGCTAGCCTATTTAGTACATCATCGACAGCCAGGAGCGAGGCGATCGCCTCATTTTGATTCCACAGTAGGTTATCTTCCACCATTAGTCATGGACGGTGGCGATCCCTACATTCGTGCTTTAATGCGTACAATATCGGCAAGCGAATCTAATCATCCTCAACCCTACACGATTCTTTATGGAGGGCAACACGTTAAAGACCTGAGCGGTCATCCAGAAAAATGTATCACAATTGTCGTAGGTCCAAATCGAGGTAACTGTTCTACCGCAGCAGGTCGATACCAAATGCTCAACACAACATGGAAAGAAAAAGCCCAACGGTATCATCCACAACCACCAGGCTTGATGTTTTGGCGATCATACAGCTTTGAACCGGAATTTCAAGATGCTGTGGTTTATGCTTGGTTGAGCGATCGCCAAGCTTGGGGAACAGATATTGCCACATTACTACGTCAAGGAAACCTAGACCGCGTACTTAAGCTTCTCTCTAATACTTGGACAAGCCTAGGCTACGGAATTGAAGACAATGTAATGACGCAACATTTACCTCAGGTGTATCAAAAAATGCTGCAAGAAGAACTAAAAGCTGTTGGATAGTACAGCAGAAGTTAGAGTTCACAGGGGTCAGAGTTATTCTGAATGCAAGGTAAGCTAATCTACTACCTCTTCCAAATCAACTAAAAAGCGCCCCCGCGAGGGAGGCGCTTCTCAATTATCGAGAGCTAAAGTTTAGCCATGGATGGTAGGAGCAGTGAAAGCAACAGGAGTCGCGTCACCAGCAGCC
>NZ_MRCC01000020.1 GCF_001904655.1 Chroogloeocystis siderophila 5.2 s.c.1
TCGTGTCTACTTAGCGGCTCCCCGTTTCGTTCTTAACCCAACTGCGTAACTCCTGCCTAATAAATCCCACCCTCTCTTCTGATAGATAAATATGTAAAACCAAAGACTGATGAAACATTGAGTTTAATTCGCGAAACTAGAAATTCATGTAAAGAGGCATAAAGCTTCAATACTGTTGTAGTTACAGATGGAGGGAATAATGACAACTCAGCTTAAGCGCGCAGTTGGCACATTTTCCAGCCGAACAGAGGCTGAATCCGCTCTCAATGCCTTAAGAGAGTCAGGATTCTCAATGGATAAAGTTTCAATTCTTGCTAAAGACTCAAATCGCAACGACCGGGTTGCAGGGGTTGACGTACAAGACCGCAATCAAGTAAAAGAACGTGGTGAAACCGAGGCGCAAGAAGGTGCTGGTATTGGTGCAACCACAGGTACAGTTTTAGGCGGTGTTGGTGGTTTACTAGTAGGCTTAGAAGCCTTGCTTATTCCTGGTGTAGGTCCTTTCCTCGCCGGTGGAACAATCGCTACAACCTTAGCTGGTGCAGGTGTTGGTGCAGCTGCAGGAAGTATAGTCGGCGCACTGACAGGGTTAGGAATTCCTGAAGAAGAAGCACAAGTGTACAGCGATCGCATCGCGCAAGGCGATTACTTAGTCTTCATCGAAGGTACCGCCGCAGATATTGACCGCGCTGGCACAATTCTAAGTAGCCGAGGTATTCATCAGTGGGCGGTCTACGATATGCCTGCTAACCAAAGCCGCACAAATACAACTCCGACTCAAGCCGAGACTGTACGTCAAGAAACCGTTGAGCGCAGAACGCCGCAACATAACAGTGAATTTCATACCGAGCGTGTTGTCAACAGTACAACTACTGAACCTAATGTAAAAGTTGTTGACAAACGTCAAGAAACGCGCTAGATACAGTCCTGCATAATTTTTTAACTCCGAGATTGGTAAATATTCCGCTTCTAGTATTCCTACACGTGGGGTAGGGGGCTTACCCTCTCGGAGTTCCTACCGTACAAACGAATCAAAATACATTCGGCAAAAAATTGGGAACCTGCCAAAGCGTGTAGCCGATAGACACAACTATCAAAGTAATCAAAGCTGTCAGTACATAACTCACACACATTAATAAACCATCTGATTCCAAAGTCGCCACAGCAAATAGCAAGATTCCTACAGTGGGAATCGGATTTGTAAAAGGAATCGGAGAAATTAACAAGATTGCCAACCAAGAAATACACACTCCATTAATTTGCCAAGCGATATGGCTTTGGGCGAGTGCAGTCCAACGCGGACGCGCAACTTTTTCAACTATGCGCGTGACACGTCTTAAATTTTGCAGTATTTGTAAAATAAAACGGCGGGGAAACTGAAATTTTGCAACTTTTTTAGGCAACCAAGGCGATCGCTTTCCCAAAGCCATTTGTAACGAAAGTAACAAACAACCCGAACCTAGTGGACCTGTGAACCCAGGTGGCATTGGGAACAAAAAAGGTAAAACGAGTAAGGCAATCACTAAGCTAAAACCCCTTTCCGAGGTTTCTGCCAGAATCTCACCAATTGTTAACGGCTGAGAAGCTAATTTTTCTAGCAGCAATTTAATATCGTGAGAAAATCTAAGCATTGGGTGTTCGTATCAAAACAGCTAAGGCATCAGAACAGCTAAGGCGCGCGGAATAACACAAAAATGCGCAGGCGTATACGTTGTAATTTCTCCATCAGTATTGATTGGCAGTGGCTTGCGCGTGTATACTTCAATTTCCTGACCGTGAAAAGCCCGAACACCCGACGATTGCGTATGCCTTCCCCGCCGCAGCGCCGGAAACAAAGTTAACATCTGCCACCAATGCTGTATTTCTAGACTGTACACATCCAACCTTTGGTCATCAATCTTGGCATCGTGTACGATCGCCATTCCACCTCCATAGTAACGACCATTGCCAACCGCAATTTGAATTGTTCTCACCTGAATTGATTGTCCATTGCACCGAATTTCTGCGTAAAATGGGTGCGCTTGCCACATTGCTTCAATTGCCGTTATAGCATAAGCAAAAACTCCCCAACGTCGCTTAGCTTCCTTCGTCAACTTCTGTGTAATTTGCACACTCAGCCCAAGACTGGCAACATTGAAAAAGTGCTTACCATTGACCCAGCCCAAATCAATGTACTGAATATTACCGCAAGCAATAATTTTACAAGCTGCGGCGAGATTCGGAATTCCTAGCGTACGTGCTAAGTCATTAGCAGTTCCCAAAGGCAAAATTCCCAAAGGTAACTGCGAATCTACCAAACCATCAACCGCAGCATTCAACGTTCCATCGCCACCACCTACAATTGCTAAATCAACTTTATTTTGATAACTGCGAATAATTTCCGGCAAAAACCGCGCATCTTCCGTGATTTCTGGGATCAACTCCAAGCCCAAGCTTTCCAACTGGGCGATCGCTTGTGCAAGATTGCGTCCTTGGCGCGCGTGACGATTGACGAGTAGCAATGCTCGACGAGTCATTTTATTATAGATATTCGCTAAATTTAATCAGAAAGAATTTGCACAGTTCCTAGCTGACCATCGATTTCTACTCTTTGACCATCTTTCAGAATAACCGTCGCATTATGAATATCCATAACTGCCGGTAATCCGTACTCGCGCGCCACAATTGCCCCATGAGAAAGGCGTCCTCCTACTTCCGCAATCAGCCCACCAGATCTTGCCAACAAGGGTGCCCAGCCTGAATCGGTATAGGGTACAACCAGAATCGTATCGCGGTCAATTCCAGAAACTCCTTGCAAATTGCGTAATACCTTAACATATCCTTCCACTCTCCCAGGACTAGCACCAATGCCCTGTAGTAGTGTTGCAGAAGAAGCCGAGGAAGTAGAGGGAGTAGGGGGAGAATTGCCATAGACTAAAAAAGGTGCGTCTAAACTGCGGTCTTCTTCCAAGCGCGATCGCCGCTGCGCCACCAAATCCTTCAACTCATAACTCAATTTCTTCGAGTCAGTACCCGCAACAACCCGCCGCACCTCCTCAAACTCTAAAAAGAAAATATCCCCCTGAGATTCCAACAATCCTGACTCAATCCAAACTCGTTCCAACGCCACAAACCGCCAACGCAAATGCGCCAACAACTGACTATAAACCTCCGTCACCCTCCCCTTCAAATCAACACGCGCTTGCACCAAACCTTTCTTTCCTCCGTGTTCTCTGTGTCTCTGTGGTTCGTTTCCTCCTAAACCCGCATTCCCGACAAACTGCACAAACAACTCACGGACATACTCCGGTTCCTCCCGCCAAGTTGGAATTGCAATATCAGTCCCCACTTCACTCAAATAGCCATAACGCACCAACAACTCATCAAACCGTTGTAAGATCTCTTTACCACGATTTGTTGCCCCCAACTGCACAAACACCGATTCCGTAGATTCTGGTACCACAGGTAAAACACGACGCGCATCCTCAGCAATTTGCGCAAGCGATCGCAACGCCGCAACCTCAGGAGTCAGACTGTTATCAATTTCTGTATCTTTTGTCTTAAAAATTGCCTGCCGTAAAGCCGCGCTCAAAGGTGCCAAAATGCTGTAATAAGTCGCCTTTTTCAGCAACACCAAAATCGAGTCAATCTGCGATAGCAACTTCGCGGGATCGCGATCACCAAAAGCACTCAACGCGGCTAACGCTGGCTGAAAGTGTTGTCGGTAATCTTTTTCAAAATCTTGAACCAAATTCAACTCGCGGTTGAGTAACCGCATTAAACCTGGGGTATTGCGTAGCGTTGAACGTAACGGCGGTTTACTAAACTTTGCGCCCCGCGTCAAAAATTCCAAACTTTCCGGCGGTAAACCCATGCGTAAAAAGATCCGCCCCAGCAAAGAAGCATTAAAGTAAGCCCGCGAATAATGCAAAGTTGCGGTTTGATTAAAATCTAAACCTCGCGCGCGACTTCCTAAAACAATCGTGAAGATTTCGCCCCACACGCCACAAGTTAACGGACGATTAATCGACCAAGTGAGCGGACGAATCAATCCTGGAATTACTTCAGCGGCGATTTTTCGCGTCCAAATTGGTAACAGCGTCGTAATCGGGCGGGATTGTAACAACCATAAAGTTTTGCCATCGTAACTCCACTCGATATCTTGCGGAATACCGTGATAGCGTGCTTCTAGGTGTCGGGCTAAAAACGCAACTTGTTGAATCAAGCGTGGTGGGATATCACCCTCACCCTCAACGTTTAACGTTATGTTTTCCGGTAAAACCCAGTTTTGGCTATGTTCTAAGTCAGCTTGGGACACAATAACGCGATATTGCTCTGGTGTCACTTGTCCTGAAACAACTTTGCTAGCATTTCCTGGTAAAGCTTCAATCACCACAGCATCACCTTGCTGTGTCATCGGATCGCGGCTAAACGCAACTCCTGAAAACACGCCTTGTACTTGTGTTTGAATTAGTACTGCCATTGCAGCTTCTGGCAAACCGCGCGCTTTGCGATACTCGATTGCACCTGGATCGTCGTAAGAAGCCAAAACTGTTGCGATCGCCTGCTGTAATTGCTCTTGACTCGTTACACCTAAAACTGTTTTATACTGTCCTGCGGCTGAAGCTTGCTGAGAATCTTCCCCTACGGCGGAAGAACGTACAACTAATGGAGATTTTTCTGATGTTGGGAGATAAGTTACTAAAGGTTCTGAATCGTCACCAGGAGGAAGTATCCAACCCATTGGTACTGGGTAGCCCCAGCGTAGTAACTGTGATAATGTAGCGGCTTTTTGTCCGACTTGAGCCGCGGATAATTCATCACTCAAGGAAACTATAGCTTTATCACCACGAAAAAAGCGAAACACTTTTTGCGACTCCGCGTGTCCTGCATCTGCTGTTAAGTTTAAATCGTCAGGGATTTTTTGATAAATCCATCCGAGAAGAACTGCTAGCGCGATCGCCGCGACAATTCGGGCGGAATCATGCGGGCGTAGCAATGCAGTCAGCAACGGAAATAAAATTAAAATGCCAAATTTACCTAATTGCCTTTCACGAAGGATAGTAAAACTAATTCCACCAATCAGAAATACTAAACCCGCAACAACTGGATCGTGAACAATAAATCCCCAAACAACATTTGTCGTTCCCGCACCTCTACCGATCCAATAGCGCCCCATTACCAGCGCAATTAACGCAATTAACTCCCATTCGGGGGCTTGTGGAAAGAACGCCCGCGCCATCAGCACCGCCGCTATTCCTTTTAAAGCTTCAGATAAAACTGCGAGAATGCCTACAAGTTTACCACCGTGATAAAAAGCTGCGGAAACACTGATATTTCCTGTACCGATATTTGCCAAGTTACGCCGCGTCAGCGCTGATGTTATCCAAGCAATTAATGGTAATCCACCAATGAGGGGACAGATCAAAAAAATGGCGATCGCACCCCAGACTTGCAGCATTTTAGAATTAGAAACTAGGGTTGAGGGACTTCTGATTAGTTAGAGTAACGCAACTTTGGCAGATTATTTTTGTGATTTGCTTCTTACTTACTTTAAAGTAATACCTCGGTGCATGGCAAAAACAGAGGTCAGTAATCAGAGTTTTGTATAGATTTGTATCTAGAAAAAATATTTGTGTTGAACTTGCTAGCGATGCGATCACTTCGGCGTCTATCGCTTAATCTTCGGTTGACTCTGCTTTGTGATCTCTGACCTCCGACGCCTCCTATTCACTATTGAGTATAGGCTACCTGCAGCGCCCATAAAATGAGAACCGCGATTGAACCTAATATCAGCATTGTTGAAATCGCAACCGCTTTAGGAGAATCGGCCCCCTTAAATTTCATGATGCCACGGTCTAAGTCAGACATATATGCTCTCCTCTAGTGTCAAAATTCTGATCTTATCCGTTTTCGATTTTAATATTTTTACTTGCTATTTTGTAAAACTTATGATTAAAAAAAATCTTTTTTATGCTATCGCGGAAAGAGACAGGTTGGCAATCATGGACAAGATAAAGAACACGCGATCGCGATTTGGTGTCAAAACTATAGACTTATTTCTGAAAAGCTGAAAAAAATTGTGGGAAGACGGCGCATAACACTTATAAATAAAGCGTTTAGATTTACCTCCCCAACAAATGGCATAAGGAAAAATTCCCTAACCTCCGATCCCTGATTCCTCTAAAAAAAGCCCTCATCTGACAACAGAATTGGGCTGTATGCAATAAATATATAATTTTGGCTTAGATAACGACCGCAGAGCCATTACGTTGATAAAGCTCTACTTGTTCTTTCCAAGCTTTCCCATCTAAAGCCATCTGCTCAATGGAACTGGCTAGACGTAAAGCTTTAAGCGCTTGTTCGCCGCCTACTGAAGGTTGATTGCCACCACGTACGCATGAGACAAAGTGTTCTAATTCGGCGTGTAGTGGTTCGATGTTACTTGTGTAAACTTTCTCAATCAAGCCATCTTGACGATAAAGTACCTGACCATAATCTGTCATGTAGTTGGCGGTTGTCTGACGGTGAATCAAGATTTCATTATTCAGAAAATCTGCTTCTGTCAGCGAGTTTTTACAATGCGCTGCAATTCGCCGAATTTTGCGATGCGTGACTTTACTCGCGGTGAGTGTCGCCACAATGCCATTCGCGAAGCCAAGAATCGCAGTGACATAATCTAAGTAACCAGAACCAGCAGCGCGACTACCACTTGCGGTTAGCTTAACGATCGGTGCACCAGCTAACTCTAGTAGTAAGTCGATGTCATGAATCATTAAATCTAAAACCACCGAAACATCGTTGGCGCGTTGAGAATAAGGACTCATGCGATGCGCTTCTAACGCTAGCAACTCCTCAGTTTTCAGGACTTTGCTGAGTTCTTGGAATGCAGGGTTAAAGCGTTCGATATGACCAACTTGTAGAATACACTGTGATTCAGCTGCGGCATTTACCAAAGATTCAGCTTCAGCGATACTAGCAGCAATCGGCTTTTCAATTAAAACATGAATTCCCGCCTGGAGACAGGTCATCCCGACAGCGTGATGCAAGCGGGTGGGAACAGCTACACAAACTGCCTCGACATGAGGCAGCAGATCGCGATAATCTTCAAAAAAGCGGATACGGTACTTGCTCGCAATATCTAGCCCCCGCTCGATGTTGATATCAGCAACACCAACGAGTTCTACATCTTTGAGTAAACTCAGAACACGGGTATGATGTTGTCCCATGTTGCCTACTCCAATCACGCCAACACGGATTGGTTGCGGTTGATTGCGCTGTAAATGAGGGATGGGTTGTCCCACTGTCATGCTTTGCACTCCTCTGTCTTCTCCTCCACCACCAAAATGTAAAGACGCATCTGTAACAGCGCCCATACGCAATCCTAACTGGATTAAAGTCGCAAATCATCCAGATGGTAGCATAGTGACTCTATTTATGAAGAATTTCAAAATTACTTATATGTTCCGACGATTGTCACGTTTATCACCAAGCTAGGCTTCACTCATTGTGATTTTGCTGATGTGTGTAGCGTTAGCGTAATGTGTCAGTTTTTTACCTGTCCCTATATTAAGGGATTGGGGTTCAGAGTTCAGGGTTCAGGGAAATTAGAAATTAAAAAGATGATTGAACAGAGAGGTTGATTGATGAAAGCTGTCATTTTATTGTCTGGGGGCTTAGATTCTTCTACGGTACTGTATCAAGCGGTGGCTGATGGTTACAAGTGCTATGCAATTTCGTTTGATTATCAGCAGCGACACCAGCGCGAGTTAAAAGCGGCGATCGCGATCGCGCAATCGACTCAAGTTTTAGTTCACAAGGTCGTTAATTTTGATTTACGTTCGTGGGGTGGTTCAGCATTAACGGATACCAGTATTGAATTACCAAGCGATCGCGCTGTGTCAGAGATGTCTCAAAATGTGCCGGTGACGTATGTTCCGGCGCGCAATACAATTTTTTTGAGCTTTGCCTTAGCTTATGCCGAAACGATCGCAGCACAACGCGTTTATATCGGCGTTAACGCGCTTGATTACTCAGGATATCCCGATTGTCGTCCTGATTATATTCAAGCAATGCAGGAGGTTTTTCGCCTCGGTACGAAGCTAGGACGCGAAGGACAACCGATCACAATTGAAACGCCGTTGATCAACTTGAAAAAAACGGAAATTATTCAATTGGGCAATCAGCTAGGCGTTCCGTGGGAAAAAACTTGGTCTTGCTATGCGGGAGGTGCGATCGCGTGTGGAGTTTGCGATGCTTGTCGATTGCGTCTCGCGGCTTTTGCTGAGTTAGGATTAGAAGATCCGATTCCCTACCGTACGCGAATGTAGAGATATCCCTGCAAGCAGGGTAAGGCATCTTTACCCGACCCGTATCACCGAGGTAGAAAGAGGCGATCAACGCGCGAATTTATTCGCCAGCATTGTCAATTAAGCTAAAGGCAAGAAAAAGGAAAAAGTGCTACCCTTACCAAGTTCGCTTTCAACAAAGATTTGACCGCCTTGGAGTTCAACTAAGCGGCGAGAAATTGCCAAGCCAATGCCTGTTCCACCCGAATGGCGATCGCGTGATCGATCTGCACGCCAGAAGCGTTCAAACACGTGTGGTAAATTTTGTTTGGCAATGCCAATTCCTGTATCGCTCACCGCAATCCACAGTTTACGCGATTGCGTCCAAGCACGAATCGTAATCGCACCCTGACTTGTGTAGCGAATTGCATTACCTAATAAATTAACTAGAACTTGCTCGACGCGATCAATGTCTGCTAACACGGGTGGTAGTTGAGGCGAACAATTGAGGCGCAAAACAGGACCATCTTCTAAAATCTGGTCGGAAAACTTTTCTACCAAAGCTTCTAACAGCGGGTAAAGATTGACAGGTTGTAAATTGATCGGTAAGTACCCCGCCTCGGCTTTGGAGAGTTCTTGCAAATCGTTTACCAAGCGTTCTAAACGGCGCGTTTCTCGTGCTAGACGCGTATAAATTTCGGTTGATGGTTCGACTTCGCCATCCGCCAATTCTTCTAAGTAGCCGCGCACAACGGTCAAGGGCGTCCGCAGTTCGTGCGTCAAGTCGCTGATGAGTTCGCGCCGCCGTTGTTCAACATCTTCCAAACTTGCTGCCATGCGGTTGAAACTAACACCGAGGCGTTGTAGTTCTGGTATATCACTTGCAGGTAGGCGTGCATCGAGTTGACCAGCTGCAAATTTTTGGGTAATTTGTTCCATTTCTGTTAGCCGCTGCATAATGCGTTTAGATACCCAGTAGCTGAGTCCGCCTGCTGCGGTCGTACTGACAACAACCGACCAAACTGTACCGCGAAACCAAGCACTTTCAAATCCGTGAATCAGTTCAGTCCGCGCAAAGCGTAGCCGGTAGCCTGTGCCTTCGAGTTCTTCGAGACGGACGACAAAAAAGCGCGGCGAAGAGACTTTGCCGATAATTACAAGGCTCATTACCGCCACCATCATCACCAATAAATGGGACAGAAACAAGCGCGATGCGAGTGGTAAGTTTTGCTTGCGTAAATCTACTTTCGTCATGAGTTTTATGACGTTGCTGCGTCTTCAAATTTGTAGCCGACACCAACAACAGTTTTAATAAACGTGGGACTGGCAGGATCGGGTTCGATTTTTTTTCGCAATCGGGCAACGTGAGTATCGACAACGCGTTCATCGCCGAAAAAGTCGCTACCCCAAAGTTTATCGATTAACTGCGTGCGGTTCCACACCCGACCAGGATTGCTGACAAAGGTGCTGAGTAAGTTAAATTCCAAGGTTGTCAGGTCTAATTCTTCAGTGCGATCGCTGCTCACTTGACGACTGGCAGAACGTTGTTCTACATCTACGATAAAATGTTGTGTGCGATGAATTTGATGTTGTCCGCCTTGGCGCAAACTCCGCCGCAACAACGCCCGCACTCGTGCCACTAACTCTCTAGGACTAAAAGGCTTGACAAGGTAATCATCCGCACCTGTAGATAAACCAATCACGCGGTCAATTTCCTCACCTCTAGCGGTCAGCATCAGTATGTAAGGATCTTTAGTGCCAGGTTTTTGGCGAATTCTGGCACATACTTCGAGTCCGTCCAAACCAGGAAGCATCAAGTCGAGGATAATTAGATCGGGCTGTAACTCTTGAAATAAGCGCAAAGCCGCGAGTCCATCACGGCAACTTTGACAGGAAAATCCTTCTTTTTCTAGTGCAAGTTGAATCAATCCGGCAATTTCAGCTTCATCCTCAACAATTAATATATCCATCTCCACCAAGAGTAAGCGACATTAACCAAGTGGTTTTTTATGGTTTATTCTTTCAGCTTAATCTTTATGACTCCTGATCTACAGTGCTGAATTGATAGTCCTCGTTGCATCCCCCACTTATGAGGGACTTTGAAAAGGTTTAGTTGCCTGCTATCAGAGTTTGTATTATGTATTCTCCTCTGCTTTGCTGCTGCCTATTTGTATCAACTTCAACTAACCAATATTACCGCTCTAACGCGGCGCGATCCCAGCTAGCTAAATCTGCCGCTGCTTCGTAAGTACTCTGGAAGAATGCAAGAACTATTGCATCGGGATCGTCTGCTTGCTGTACTGCTGCATAAGGCAGAATAAATTCTTGCAGATCTGTGTTGTAGAATCCCTCTTGCGGCTGGATTGGATAATCGCGAAACTTTTCAGGTTCAGGATAGGCGTAAGAGTAAAAAATTGGTTCTGTGACTGTCCCACCCCCAAACCAAAAGCCACAGCTACTGACTTCGTGCGAGTATGCCTCGCGCGTCACCCAGTCTACCATGTTGGGAATTCCTCCTGGATGTTCTGGGGCTACACGCCCAGAGAAGCGCGTGACAGCCAAGTCGAAACTACCCCAGAAAAAGTGTACGGGGCTAGATTTACCAACGAAGCGCGAGCGAAATATATTCATCAAGCGATCGGCTTAAATGAGAATTTGCCAAAACTTTTGTACAGCTTGCAGATCGTAAGATGCGTGTTGGCGATCGCGATCGAACGGAATTGGCTCAGCCACTTCTTGGGGCATTGTCCAAATGCGCACTTCTATTCCACTTTTGTGCAGAGTATCCATCACCTCTTGATAAAAGTCTGCTACTGTACGCGGCACAAGGGGTATTGTTTGGCTAATGCCGTCGCTTGTTTCGATCTGTAGATTGTGCGCCAAAAAGTCGAAGCTTATGACAAAGGTACGCGTGTTATAAGGTATACAGCCAGTTGTGAGTCCGCGTGGAGTGACATATAAAGTTGAATGCCACCAATGGTTAAGTTTGGGAGCCAACGCTAGCCGAATTTTGCCGATGATTTGAGTCCACATATGTAGCGTTGCATACGTATCTTGCCACGCCACAACGGGTAGGCTTGACCAAGGATTGTCTACAAGCGTGTTAGGCAGCAAATCAGCCATGATAAACACCTCTGTGTGAAGAGAGAAGGGATGACAGACAACTGCTTTTTAGATTAAACCAAACTCTAAGGCTTCTCTCGTTATAGCCCTAGTCAATAGAGTTAGGACATTGAACACGCTAAGTTGACAGTTGACAAAGTCTTCCCACACACTCTTCACTGTCAACTGATTTCTGACCTCTGACCCCTGCTATAACAGATGTTTCAAATGGAATCGCTAATAAAGGGACAATTACACTCACGCTTCTTGCCAGTGACTCACGACATCAATTGCGGTACGGAGCCAGTTAATGTATGTTTGTTCTTTTTGCTTAACCAGTTCTAGGACTAACTGTTGCATCTTTTGATCACGATTTGTCGATGCATCCTCAAAAGGAGGTAACGTGATTTGGTCACAATCAGCAAGTTTTTTTTGATGCGCTACGAGTTCCTGTTTGAGCAAATGCACAATTGCTTCATTGGATAATTCAGCGCCGAAAAATAATTGAATGAGCAAAGGTTCGCGGATTGTGGGTAAGGGTTGATGGCATTGCAGCCACTTCCAAAGCTCAGCTTTTCCAATTTCTGTAATACTGTATACTTTGCGATGCGGGCGATCGCACTGTGTTTCAATTTTACAAGCGATCCAACCGCTTTCTACTAACTTATCGAGCGTTTTATAAATCTGCGCTTGATCTGCACGCCACAAATGCGCAATGGTTTGATCGAAACATTGATTTTTAAGCTCGTAGCCTGTCATTGCTTCTTTTCGCAGAAAACCTAAAATTGCGTATGCTAGTGACATGAGGCGGTTTTCCGAATCTTTCAGTTCGTTTAATAGTAATAATTGTTACCTTTAATATGCAACTATTTTGATATATGATTAATCATATAGATAACCAAAGTAGAAAGCGCGATCGCACTCGTGAGGAATTGCGAACTATTGCCAAGATTAGATAGCTTGTAACAGTGGCATAAGATACTTCACCAATGTCCCAAAAAGCGCAGGCTTATTTAGAATAGGCGAAAAGCGCGTGGGAGATAGGCTATTTATCTTTAGCACGAAATGGCAAATATGTCAGGACACCAACTAACCAACAAGTCAGCCGCTATTGTGCATTTGTAATAAGAATTTTCCAGTAAACCTAATTTTAGCTATCGAAGACTATCGTAACAGGAGGATGGATTCCATTGACTTCTAATCAACTTTTCCGCAGAATACGGCAACATCAGTATCTACGCAGTTTACGCAACAAACTACTGCACCTCCACGCTTGTTTACTACAAGCAGAACGCATTAATTATGAACAAAGACGTGGACGCGTATCGAGTGGAGAGTTACTGCAACTTGTCATTGAACATGAACAATTTGCGTGGCTACATCGCATTTCTGAGCTTATTGTGCATATTGATGAAATGCTTTCAGCAGATGAACCAATATTGCATGATGATCTCCAAGAATTGATGCGTGATGTCCGCGAATTGCTGATGCCATCAGAACTAGGTAACGCGTTCGAGCGCAAGTATTATCATGCACTACAGCAAGAACCAGCTGCCGTACTAGCCCATGCAGAGGTGTCAAAACTTCTAGCATCTGATGTTGAAGCTTAAATTAATTTCTGCACTGCGAGATCGCTCGTGGTGCGTCAAACTTATTCAGTTACCGATTAAGCATTTTGCAGTTGACAGTGATCGCAGTTGTTAACCTCTCGTAATTCTTTTGTCACAGTATTGCAATCTTACTGCCACCAACCTGCCATATGCATTTATTATGCTTATCTATAAGTAGACATAAAGTCTGCTCCTCACACCACTAACTGCCTTGCCATGACACAGTGGCAGGGCGTTTTTTTACTTAACGTTACTGCCAACTTGATTCATCATCCCAACCAATCTTTTGTGGTGAAGACACATCAAGGTAAGGCGATCGCATTGCTTCTCTACCGAGTACAAATAATCCTGCTACACCGAGACAGACAAACCAGATGTATTGATACCAATAGCGCCGTATTTGTGCGATCGAGTCAAGTTCAGGATGCAAGGTAGATAGGTAAAGTAGCAACAACGCAGTAGATAGCGCGCCAAACCCAACAAAACTCAAGCCAATTAGAATGCGGACTGGTTGCAATTCGGTTTCACTAATCGCGTCAAGATCAATTTCTGCTAACTCAGCTAGTGATTCTTCTGCGAGTTTTGATGCTCGTTGCAAACGATATTCTACCGACAACGGCACAATAGGCATGAGTAATGCTACAGTGTTGCGACGTAGTAGTGCTTCTGTATCGCGCAATCTTACAAAGGGCTTGTACTGTTGGATAGCTTGATTACGCGCCTTTTTTTTGGCACGCGTGTCTAATTCCCAATCCATAGACAGTCTCCAAGAATCAATTTAGAGACATTGTATCTAGAAGTGAGTAGTGAGTAGTTAGTGGCTAGTAGTTAGTGAAAGAGTTTTGTTCGCGTTTGCGTGTCGTAGATATTTATTCCTTAAAACACCGTTGCTTGTAATTCAGTTAGACGAGATAACACTTCTGTACTGTGAATTGCGGGATTGACCTTGACGAAGGTGGCGCGGAGAATACCATTTGGGTCAATGATGAAACTATGTCGTACCGAGAGATTACCCAACCAAGAACCATAGGCTTTACTGACTTTGCCTGTCGTATCTGCAAGTAGAGGAAATTTTAGACCTTCTGAGTCACAAAACTCGGCATGGGAATCTACAGAATCAGCGCTGACACCAATAATTTGGGCATTTTGTGCCGTGTATTTTGGTAAATCTTGCTGAAAACGTCGCGCTTCTAAAGTACAACCTGCTGTAAAGTCTTTGGGGTAAAAGTACAATATTACCCACTTACCGCGCAAATCAGCAAGTGCAATCTCTCCATCTCCCGTGTTGGTTGGTAAAGTAAATTCTGGTGCAGGTTGGTCAAGTGATGGAAGTTTACCTCCGATTGCGAAGCTTGGTGAGGCAAAAAACAAAGTAGATAACGCAATACACCAGCAGGCAATTGCGCGAAGAAGACGGCGACGAGACAGCATGGTACAAATAAAAAGCTCAACTTAATATAAGTTTACATTAGGGAATGCCATCTTCATTGCTTTGTAGTTGCGTGTCAACTTGATTTATTGTTGTTGCTTGCTCTAAATGGCTAGTCGATGGTGACTCCTCTGAACTGCTAGCTGCTTCGATATATTGACTGTCGATCAAAAAAGTGCCTCGCGTAAAGCGAACGCTCCAATATCCGCCGGGACGGCGATCCATGACAATGCCTTCCTCACCAATTTGAACCACGTCTGGTGGGCGTAACATTGGCATAGGATCAGCTGTCTTTAAGTAGGGTGGTAGTGCGACGATGCGTACTGTTTCTCCAACGACAAATTCTTTAGACATAACTGGGCTTCAGCTACTAGCTATCAGCATGACAGAATATATTCATTTTTGCTGCTGATAGCCAATTACTGATCTCTCTTAAGGAACTTGCCAAATTTTTTGGTGATATTGTTCGAGATCAGCGTAAGGATCTACTGTAGGGTGCGAGTGTTCGTGACTGTGATGATCGTGATGGTGATGGTGATGGTGATGATCGTGGTTATTTAGGGCTGCTAGACGAAACTTGCACATTTCACAGTTCATCTGCACGTTGCCGAGTTGAGTTTCGATTTCGCGATCGCGCAAAATCGAAAATAACTGTGGATGTAGTCCCATTTCTGGAAGACAGGTAATAGCGATCTCTGGATATTGCGCTTGTTGCTGCGCAGCGATATCAAAGATCTTGTTGACGAGTATTCCAGTGAAGAGAAAGTAAGGAAGTACAATAATCCGCTTGGGGTGGTAAAGTTGCGCACGGCGGAAACCTTCTTCAAGGCGAGGATGGGTAATTCCAATAAAGCAGGTTTCTACGGTTTGATAGCCGCTACCTTCCCAAAGAATTCGCGCTAGTTTGTAAACATCGCCGTTAGCATCAGGATCGCTCGAACCGCGACCGACAAATAACAAAACTGTATCAGCGCGACTATACTGCGGAGCGTCAACTTCAGCAAGACGCGATCGCCATAAATCGATTATTCCTGGTGTAATGCCAAAATGCCGCCCGTAGTGAAATTTCACTTGAGGATGGCGTTGACGCGCGCGGTCGAGTTCGTTAGTGACATCAAATTTATTATGCCGCGCCGCAAATAACAAAATTGGTAAAGCGGAAAGTTCAGTATATCCTTGAGCAACACACTGATCGACGCCTTCTTGAATCGTCGGACCTGTCAGTTCTAAAAAACAAGGTACAACAGGTCTAGAAGTATCTAAGGCTTGATAGGCAGCCGCAAAGTCTAAAACGCTTTGTCGCCCTGCTGCATCTCTGGTACCATGACCAATCATCAGTAACGGGCGACGTAATGGTAAAGGGGGTAGATGAATTGTGCTAACTGGGGTGTTTGACAGGGTGGAATTAAGTGTATTAATCGTAGGCATCCTTGTTTCAGTGCTCCGTTCCTGTGCGACGCAGGAAATAGTGTGAGCAAGTTACAGTTAGGCATTCTGGCTTCAGAGAGTTTTGAGTTTTGAGCGGGTAAAGCATGGCTTACTCTGTCAGTTTTGGGTTGATTTGACCTACCCAAAACTAATAGCCCATGACTCACAACTTCTTTTACAGCTGCGGCACAGCCTCGGATTTACACCGAAGTTTCCCTATACTGTGACAGATCACTTGTGCCTTGTTATCTTAACTGATTCTCCCCAGTTCAAAAATACTACCGGAGGGGTTGTTCGTCAAAGCGATTAGCTGTTGACTGTTAGCAATTAGCTACTACAAGACCATTTAGAGGCAATTTACGGTCTTTTGTCCTTCAATTGATCTACAAGGTTAAATCAGAAATGCTGGGCAGCAACAGTTCTTGGTCTCTGATTTATCTTAAGGTTTGGCTAAAAGCTGATTGCTAGTCGCTAATTGTTTGTTTGATTGCGTTGCTGACGCTGTTGTCGCCACTGCTGCATTCTTTGCTCAATTTGCTGGCGTTGTTCGGGGGTAAGAACCGCTGTGACTCGCTCTTTTGAGGATTGCATAATCTGGCGGATTTGAGTTCTTTGCGCTTCGGATAGATTTAAGCTAGCCGTTGCACCGCGTCGGCGCTGCCCGTTTTGAGTTGCCGCTTGCCATTGTTGGCGTTGTTCGGGGGTAAGAACGGCTTCGATTTGAGTGCGTGTTTCGTTGCGGATTTGTTCCATTTGAGCTTGTTGTTCCGCAGAAAGTTCAATACCTGCCATTTTACCCATTCTACCTGCACCAGCACGTTGTCCTACTTGAGGTGCAGCAGGTTGTGCGTTGGCTAAAGGTGCAAAGACGGTAGAAAGTGCTACTACACCAGCCAACAGCGACATAAATTTGACTTTTTTTGATTGCGACATCATCGTTAACTTCTTCATGTGTGATGTCACCATCCTATAAACTTGTCTTCCTGAGTAGCATGAGGAAAAAGTCACGAATTTAACCATGACTAAAGTCATGTATTCACTACTAGGTAAAAGAACAATAAATGTAAACTGAGGTGATTGGTATTAAGTCAAGAAGTTTTTCCACGCATTTCTAATAGCTGCTTTGATTTTGTTCTATCTCTAAAGTATTCGGACATCTACAATAATTATGAGTCGTCCAATTCAAATTAGTACACACCCTTTGCCATTTTTACTGTTGTTAGAATGGCTACTTTTATTCACGGTTGCGATTACAGAAGCTTTATCAATTCACTTTCGTCGCTTTCATACTTTACCATCTTTAACACTTATTAGTTTAGTTTGTTTTGGGCTACTGGGCTTGCGAATGCCGACAGGGAAGCCAATACATAAAATACTTTATACTGCGTTAGAAATTTTATTTATCCTGTTTGCTGGAATTGTGAGTGGCAGAGGAATTAGGCTATTTCCATTTCTTTATATTATTCTTGTTATCCGTAGTTGTCTAATCTTTCAATTACCAGGACGGATTATTGTAACTAGTTTATCGTTTGTTTTATTTATCCTCACATTAATTCATCGATTTCAACACGTTCCTGATGTGCCAGTGTTGCAAGAGCGTTTGCGATTTACGTTGTTGAGTTTTGCACTTTCGTTTGGTTTAAGTTTAGTATTTGTATTGTTGTTGATGAATGCTGTGCTTGCAGAAAGAAAAATCAGAGAAAAATTGGCGATCGCCAATGAACAACTGCGACAATATGCGCTACGGATTGAAGATCAAGCAACACTACAAGAACGTAACCGAATTGCGCGTGATATCCATGACTCGCTAGGACACTCTTTAACAGCTTTGAACTTGCAGCTAGAAACCGCGCTTAAATTGTGGCAATCTAACCCTGCAAAAGCACAAACTTTCTTGGCACAAGCCAAAAATCTTGGATCGCAAGCGTTACGCGAGGTGCGACAATCTGTATCCGCGATGCGGTCTGATCCACTGCACGGTCAATCTTTAGAGCAGGCGATCACTGCTTTGGTTACTGAATTTCACCATTCTACAGGATTTTCTCCAACTTATTATATATCGCTGCAACATCCGATTCCGGCTGAAGTTCAAACCGCCGTGTACCGTGTTGTCCAAGAGTCACTCACGAATATTTGGAAACACGCAGCAGCAAATGAAGTCAAGATTGATATCCAAACAACCGTAAAATCTTTACATTTGAAAATTCAAGACAATGGTAGAGGATTTGCGTTGAACCAAAACACAACAGGATTTGGACTGCAAAGTATGCGCGATCGCATCCTCGCTTTAAAAGGAGAATTTCAAATGAGTAGCACGCCTGGCGCTGGTTGTTGTATTACTGCTACAATTCCCTTGCCGAGGTTATTTGCATGATTCGCCTCGTACTTGTTGACGATCAACATTTGATTCGTCAAGGTTTAAAAGCTTTACTAGAATTAGAGCCAGATTTACAGGTTGTGGGCGAAGCAGAAAATGGGCAAGCTGCAATGCAGTTACTGCAAACGTTGCAACCTGATGTAGTATTAATGGATGTACGAATGCCTGTTATGGATGGTGTCGCTGCAACCCGTGAAATTACGCAGCATTTTCCTGAAATAAAGGTACTTGTCTTAACGACTTTTGATAATCATGAATATGTTGCCGCTGCACTTCGCAATGGCGCGATGGGCTATCTACTCAAAGATACACCTTCAGAAGAGTTAGCCGCAGCAATTCGGGCAGTTTATAAAGGTTATACTCAACTTGGACCTGGTTTAGTCGAGAAAATTATTGCAAAAGTCCCAGAACCCTTAGCAATAACGCCTACAGGTTGGGGCGAACTCACGCCCAGAGAACGCGAGGTGTTACGATTAATTGCCGCAGGTGAAAGCAACCGTGAAATTGCCCAGACGCTGCATATCTCGGAGGGAACTGTCAAAAACCACGTCACGAGTATTTTGCATCGATTATCTTTGCGCGATCGCACGCAAGCTGCTATTTTTGCTAATTCATTTCTACACCATCTAGATCCTAATATCAAAAGCTAGCTTTTTATAAATTAGGTCATTAGTCAAGACATCTTTCTGACAAGTAACTGGGTAAAAATTAATGTAACGACAAAGTTGGTTCTTGGTAACTGGTAATTGGTAATAAGTAGCGCTTAGCTGTTAGCAATTAGTGATTAATTAATGGGTAAATTGCTAAATGCTAACAGAAGAAGTGCTAAATATCTCATTACTCAATCTCAACAGGTGTAATATACAATGATATCCACATACTGAGTCATGATACTACTGAAATAACTCTAAACACTCTTCTTTCAATAATCCTTTAGTCACCTTAATATCTCTAAAACTCTTAGCAATAATTTCCTCACAAGAGATATCAATTTGTGCTTGGTTTATCCTCATTAAATCTTTAATAGACACTGCATAAACGATTTCATCTATACCGGCCCAGACACAAACTGTAGCACACATTGGACAAGGTTCGCCAGTTGTGTATATTGTGCATCCTGCTAAAGATAGATTTTTGATTTGTGATGTCAGTTTGCGAATAACGTTCATTTCTGCATGGGCTGATGGATCGCGATCGCGTTTAACTGTATTATGTGCTGCCGCTACTACTTTGTTATCTTTAACTATGACTGCACCATAGGGCGCATCTCCTTGTTTTGCTTCTTCTAGGGCAATTCTCATATACTCTTCTGGAGTCATTTTAGTACTAGGTGAATTAATGAAATTACTGAAATAATATAATACAATTACTAGAATCTATAGTAGTATTTAATACTGTAACCTCTCTATTTAATTTGCGAATATCTTGTCAAAGCTGTTAATAGTTAACTGTTATTATCCCTTAACCATTGACAATTCTGATAAAAATTTCACAACTACAATTTAAAAAACTAGCAACTTGATTATGATATTGCTAGCTAAAAAAGTTATTGGATTTTATTTAGAAGATATTGAGACTCCACTGGGGAGATTTCTTAATTTAGCAATTACAGGTTTGGTCTTACTATCTTCTGCTATTTTTGTTGTAGAAACTTACTCAATCCCTACAGAATTAAGATTAGCATTGGACAATTTAGACAGTGTTATTATTGGAATTTTTGCTTTAGAATATACACTGCGGTTGTGGTGTGCTGAGTCTAAAACAAAATATTTTTTTAGTTTATATTCACTGATTGACCTTTTAACAATTCTACCTTTTTTTCTGGGTTTAGTAGATATTAGCTTCATTCGGATTCTTCGCTGGTTTCGGATTCTTAGGTTAGTAAGATTTCTTCGAAAAATAGTTTTATTCGAGCGAATTAGTGGTGAAGATAGCATTATTTTTGCTAGAATATTATTTACGTTATTTGCTATTATTTTTATTTATTCTGGGCTGATTTATCAAGTCGAGCATCCAGTTAATTCAGATACTTTTAACACCTTTTTAGATGCCTTCTATTTTTCTGTTGTTACGATGACAACGGTTGGCTTTGGTGATGTAACTCCCATTTCTCAACCTGGGCGACTTTTAACGGTATTAATGATTTTAACTGGTGTGGCGTTAATTCCTTGGCAAGTTGGCGATCTGATTAGACAATTTATCAAAACGAGTCGCCAAGTACAAAAAGTTTGTCCTACTTGTCAATTATCACTGCACGATACCGATGCTCATTATTGTAAAATTTGTGGCACCAAGTTAGAAAAAAATTTGTAATAGCTTGTTCATTTAGGTTCAAAAAAGTATGGAATTTGATTATTCCTTAGATTTTAAAAATATTGATTTTCGTTCTTCACCTGAATTGTATCGTGTAGGCAAGGGCGAGCAAGGAGTACTGTTGGTAGAGCCTTATAAGTCAGAGATTTTACCATACTGGCGCTTTAAAACTCCTGAAATTGCCAACGAGTCGAGTGAAAAGATTTATGAGTTATTTCTCAACTATCTTGAACAAGATGATTTTGTTGGCGCGGATATGGCGCGTAAGTTTTTGCAGATGGGTTACACGCGATCGCGTCGTTATGCCAATCATAAAAGTGGAAGAAAATATAAAGCCAACCCGCAAGAGGAGGGTTCCCAAGAAGCTGAGAAGCAAGCGCGAAAGGAAGTTTTACCTTTAGACATTGATCCTATTAAAGCTGAGTCTGCCGCAATTTTCAAAGAAAAATGGACTTTAGCAAAAACGAATGAAAAATATTTGCAGCTAATGAAAAAACATCGACAGATGTACGAACAGGTGAAGTAAAACTCTGAATTGTACAGAAACAACTTCAGGTTGTATAGTTTCTGTTATCTGTGTAACTAAAATAATGAATGTTTTAAAGCGTATACTCTTGTGACGATGTCATGTGAATAATAAAAGTATGATATTGCGATCGCGCTACACGTAAACTTCATAATAGCTAGCTAATTGTAAAGATTCTGCTAAGTTGTTTGCTTAAGCCTTGACAGGCTAATAGCTTTCATTAATCCAGCAAGTAATATATTATTTTTTTATGAAAACTGCTGTTTATTATCAGTTAATAAAATTTTAATTTGTGTTTATAATTTGATAGATTTTGTTTACAATTCAGCCAATGCGAATCACTCGACGTCGAGAGGTAGTAATGCAATAAAACTTAGTTTCACGTTAGTTGTGTTACTGCAAGAACGCTGACTGTAACAGTCTCAGAAGTTGATGGCGTCTACTAGAACGCGTTTAGTAGGTTTCTACCTCGATATTCTTGATTGTTTGGAAGACTTAAGTTTCAGTAAAGGTAAAGGTAGCAGAATGATGAAACACCAAGGAATGACTTTGTGGTTTACTGGGTTGAGTGGTGCAGGGAAAACAACAATTAGTAAAGCGGTAGAAGAAAAACTGCGCGAACAAGGTTACAAAGTTGAAGTTCTTGATGGTGATGTTGTTCGAGAGAACCTAACGAAAGGTTTAGGTTTTAGCAAAGCTGATCGCGATGAAAATATTCGTCGGATTGGTTTTGTGGCTCAATTGCTGACGCGCAATGGAGTAATTGTTATCGTTTCTGCTATTTCTCCTTATCGTGCAATTCGTGACGAAGTTCGCGGTAAGATTGGCAACTTTATGGAAATCTTTGTCAACGCACCGTTAGCTGTGTGCGAAGAACGTGATGTCAAGGGATTGTACAAAAAAGCACGCGCTGGAGAGATCAAGAGTTTTACAGGAATTGACGATCCTTACGAACCGCCGATCAATCCCGAAGTAGAATGCCGTACAAATCAAGAAACGTTAGCTGAAAGCGTCGAGAAAGTGATGGCGAAGCTCAACGAATATGTTCATGTAAATAACAGTGTCTCCAAGGTTGCTTAGTTTTTAGCGGCGATCGCACACTCTGGTAGAAATTGACAACTGCTTCTAAATTGAAGGATGACTGAGTGTAAGCTTGCACTTGCTCATCCTTTTTTTGTATTGGGTAAAGTTTGAATAATAACTTGCTAATGGCACTATAGCTAGTTGTACAGTCATAAGAAAAACCTCTTTATATTGAAATTAACCTGTGAACCTTCCTTTAAGCTTGTCAGGACAAACACAGACGCGTAAAGCAGAACACTTACGTATTTGTCTCGATGAAGATGTACAATTTGCGCAAACGACGAATGGCTTAGAACGCTATCGCTTTATACATTGCTGTTTACCTGAGATTAACCGCGATGAAATTAACTTGCGTACTCAGTTTTTAGGCAAATCGTTATCCTATCCACTATTGATTTCGTCGATGACAGGCGGTACAGAATTTGCAGGAACGATTAACCGTCGGCTTGCCGAAGTCGCGCAGCATTACAATATGGCAATGGGAGTTGGTTCGCAGCGGGTAGCGCTTGAAAAACCACAAGTTGCTGCAACTTTCGCGGTGCGATCGCATGCGCCAGATATTTTACTGTTTGCTAATTTGGGTGCAGTGCAACTCAATTATAAATATGGATTAGATGAGTGTCGGCGCGTTGTTGACTTACTGCAAGCTGACGCTTTGATTTTACATCTCAACCCTTTACAAGAATGCATTCAAGCTAGAGGTGATACAAATTTTTGCGGTTTGCTTGACAAAATAGAGAAATTATGTGGCAAAATCTCTGTGCCAGTCATTGCCAAAGAAGTCGGGAATGGCATTTCTGCGACGATGGCGACAAGATTGATCGATGCGGGAATGAGTGCGATCGATGTTGCAGGTGCGGGCGGTACTTCTTGGGCGAAAGTGGAAAGCGAACGCGCAGAAAATAGCTTACAGCGTCGCTTAGGAATGACATTTGCCGATTGGGGTTTACCAACAGCAGAATGTATCACAACTATTCGAGAGGTAGCACCCGAAATTCCCTTAATCGCCTCTGGTGGTTTGCGTCATGGCTTAGACGTTGCCAAAGCGATCGCGTTAGGTGCCGATATTGCCGGTTTAGCATTACCCTTCTTACAAGCCGCCGCCGAATCAGAAGCTGCGCTTTACGAATTAGTCGAAGTCTTAATCGCTGAAATCACGACGGTTCTGTTTTGTACTGGCACAGCAAATCTACAGGAGTTCAAGCGTTCACAAGTATTGCAGCGCGTAAAATAGCGGTAGGGGTACTGCGTTCCATATACTGGTGAAAAAACTAACAAGAATCTCTTCCCGCAAGCGTTGTCACGACTGCAATCAATTGTGCTGGATCGATAGGTTTGGGTAAGTGTGTTTGAAAACCTGCCTGTAGTGCCCTCACTTGATCCTCTACGCGAGCATAAGCCGTAATTGCTGCTGCGGGAATTTGTTTGCCAGATTTCGTTTTTAGGTGTTTGGTTTTTTGAATTAAACAGTAGCCATCTTCACCAGGCATCCCAATATCACTTAATAGAATATCCGGTTGTAATTGTTCAATGATATTTAAAGCATCACTGACAGAGCCAACAGCGGTAACATTTGCGCCTGCCTGCTCTAGCATAATTGTGAGAAGTTCGCGCGCATCGGCTTCATCATCAACAATGAGTATTCGTAAACCAGCAATTCCTGATTTTGTTGGAAATTCAGTATCGGGCGTGATGTCACGTGTATCATTTTCACTCTCGCGGTAAAAAGGCAATCGCACAGTAAAAGTTGCACCTGTACCGATTCCTTGACTTGTGGCAATAATTGTGCCACCGTGCAGTTCTACCAAATTACGCACGATCGCTAATCCCAAGCCTAGCCCGCCTTGCTTGCGACTACTGCTGCTATCCGCTTGTCGAAATTGTTCAAAGATATGCGGGAGAAAATCTGGATCGATACCTTGCCCGTTATCACGAATACTTAGCTCGATATACGTATCTTGTTCTACTAACGATACTTCTACGCGTCCACC
Organism: Chroogloeocystis siderophila 5.2 s.c.1; assembly: GCF_001904655.1. Lineage (NCBI taxonomy): Bacteria > Bacillati > Cyanobacteriota > Cyanophyceae > Chroococcidiopsidales > Chroococcidiopsidaceae > Chroogloeocystis > Chroogloeocystis siderophila. The sequence continues at coordinate 24,127 of NZ_MRCC01000020.1, forward strand.
GTGAGGAGTAAATTTAATCGCATTTGAAAGTAAATTCCAAACGACTTGTTGCAGGCGATCGCTATCTCCAGAAATCAACCGAGTGGTTGCATATGTAGTTTGAATTTGAATATCTTTTGCCGCTGCTGCAAGTCGAATTGTATCAATCGCGGCTTCGATGATATTTTTGAGATTAACAGCGCAACATTGTAAGCTGAGCTTACCCCGCATCATACGCGAAATATCAAGAAGATCTTCGATCAGTTGCGCTTGTGCTTGCGCATTTCGCTCAATTGTTTCTAAGGCGCGTGCGGTCGTTTGTTCGTTGAGCGAGCGACTTTGCAGTAACCGCGACCAACCAAGCATAGCATTGAGTGGTGTTCGTAACTCGTGCGATACAACCGCGAGAAACTCATCTTTCATACGACTTGCTTCTTCAGTTGCAATTCGCGCTTGTTGTTCGCGTAGCAGCAGTCTAGCTAACATCGCTTCTACTTCTTTGCGCTGGGTGATATCGCGCTGTACAGAAATCCAATGCGTATACCATCCGGCTTCATCGGGAACAGGTACGATACTCAGTTCTACCCAAAATTCTGAACCATCTTTACGGTAGTTGACTAGCTCAAAAACATCTGATTGCCATTGCTGTAAGGTTGTCCGAATCCGCGTTAACGTTTCTTTGTCAGTTTTTGGTCCTTGGAGTAACCGTGGCGTTTTCCCTACAACTTCTTGCAGAGTATAACCCGTCATGCGCGTAAAAGCTTCGTTGACGTAAAGAATACGCGGACCTGGGGCTTGAATCGGTTCGGCTTCGGTAATAACGATCGCATCATTCGCATTCACTACCACAGATTCTAAGAGTCTTAGTCGTTCTTCGCTTTGCTTGCGTTGGGTAATATCTTTAACAAAGCAGTAGTGTCCGCTAAAACTATTTTGGTGATCGCTCGTTTTAATTAATGTGACTTGTTTATAAAAATGCGATCCATCTTGGCGAATACCGCGTGCTTCGGCTTCTGCTTTCCCTGTTGTCAACATTTGTTGATACGTAGCCGTGAGTTTGGCAATGTCTTGCGGATGAACAGTTATTTCCCACGCTTTACCAATTAAGTCTTGTGGTTCGTAGCCTAATAAGTGCGCATAGGCTGCGTTCACGCTTACGTAGTGACCTTGAAAATCAATTCTAGCGATGCATTCAACCGCCGTTTCTAGCGCCTTGTTGATATCGTGTACCCCTGTTACTGTTGCCTCAGATACTTTTGCTGATGCGTGTTCTACATAATTAACAACTAAATTAACGATACTCAGCGGTAATGCGATGACTCCGAGGGACGCTAGTTGCCAAAAGTTTAGACTTGTAGCCAAAAAATAATTGAGCAGCCAGAATAGTATCGCTGCGGAAGCGATCGCCACTAGCCCGATCGCCATATTGTTGTGCCAAGAATTGATTGTCAACACCGTCAAAAACAACACCAGCCCAAAATCGAGTAGAGTTGTTGGTTCTAAAGTAAGTTTGATGAGGACAACGAGTGCGAGCGCAAGTAAGGATAGGTTATAGCCTAGTCTAGGATAGAAAAAATTCATTAGTATTTTATACAAGCCTGTATCCAGGTATTGGGAAGAGCTATTGCATTCCTGTGATTGCGACTACGCCCAGAGGAGCTTTCTTTGCATTAACTGGTAATGCTACACGCTTCGAGAAGTTGCACTCGTATTTTTTACAGTATTCATCGCGATTGCCCTTAATTATTAAGAAAATATAAAAAATATTAATACATGAATATCACTGGAGATCGCTGTAGGCTGCATCTGTCCTAAGGATGAATACTTTTATGTTATGGAGGTGATATGGCTGGAGAAAGTAAATCCTGTACACGCTTATTGCTAACTTCAGTTCCCGATTAACTCCACCGCATCGCGTCCGTCAAAATCTTGTAAATACACTTTAACTTGTTCTTCTTTGGCAGTAGGTAGCTGTTTACCCGTAAAATCAGGGTGAATCGGTAACTCGCGATGACCGCGATCAACTAATACCGCTAGCCAAATCGCCGCAGGTCTACCATAATCATTAACAGCATTCAAAGCCGCGCGTACGGTGCGCCCTTTATAAATCACGTCATCGACAAGTAAAACAGTTTTACCTGTTAAGTCAAAGGGAATCTCTGTCCTGGCTGGGGTTCGTACGCCTATTTGATCCAAATCGTCGCGATAAAACGTAATATCCAACGCCCCCACAGGAACGGTTACGCCCTCAAGCACCTCAATTTGGCGCGCCAGTAGATCTGCTAAAAATGCCCCTCTAGTATAAATACCTAAAATAACAAGTTGCGACAAATCCCGCGATCTTTCGACGACTTGGGAAGCAAGACGTGTCATAGTACGGCGGATCTCTTCAGCAGAAAGAATTTCAACAACTTTAGCAGGCATATTGAAGAGGGGCGAGAATTCCTAAGCCTTTTTTAGTTATACGCTTAGTTTAAAACTTCGTGAATACCGCGATCATTGCAATTAAGAGTTAAACAAAAGCAAAGCGATCGCAACTCCTAGCCAAATTAAAAAGCAATATCGCGTCAATTGCAATGCTTGGTAAACTTTGCCTGAAGTCATCGGATGAATATTGTCTCCAAGGAAGGGCTTGTGTTTTGCCACTCCTCGATAATAGTTTGTGCCTCCCACTTGTACGCCAAGTACAGCCGCATATGCGCATTCACTCCAACCCGAATTAGGGCTAGGATCTTTTACCGCATCTCGACGGCAAATTCGCCAAACAGAGCGCGGTTTACGTGATATAATTGCCAAAGTCAAAACTGTTAGGCGACACGGCAGCCACGTCAAGGCATCTTCCAAACGCGCGCTAAACCAACCTAGGTAAGTATAAGGTGCTTCGCGATAGCCCACCATCGAATCTAAGGTACTTGCTGCTTTGTAAGCTAAAGCAACCGGAACACCTCCAATCAATGGAATAAAAGAACCAGCGATCGCATAAAATAAAGGTGCCATCACGCCATCGGTAGCATTTTCGGTGACAGTTTCTAAAACGGCACGCAAAATTTCTGTCTCAGAAAGATTTTTTGTATCTCTACCAACATATTTACTGAGGCTAGCACGCGCTTGTTGAATTTTCCCTTTGCTAAGTGGCTGCAAAACTTCTTGTGCAGCGCGTCTTAGGCTTCTTGCAGCAAAACAACTTGCTAAGAGTATACTTTCGACAATAATTCCTAAACTGGGATGAATGAATTTAGCTGCTTGTACGAGCAACCACCCTATTAAACCACTACCAGTCGTTAAGCTGATACCTAAAACAATACCAGCTAACCGCTGTGTGGATGAACTATCAAAGTGTTTCCAAACAATTTTATTAAACTGGGATATTACCCCCCCCATCACACGTACTGGATGCGGAAAACCCCAAGGATCGCCAATTAGGTAATCTAAAAACGCAGCAAAAACTAAAACAATCAGTGAATGAGTATGAATAGTTAAGGAGATGGATGAAAATAGTAACACAAAGGCTTTTATTCGTCAGTGGTCAATGGTTAGTGGATCAGCTTACTATTCACAAACATAAAAAGTGTAGTGCTTAACGATGCCCATCCATTTAAACCTCCTGCACGAATCGCAGATACCCTCCGATGGAAGTTGGGGCTATCCAAGCAAATTGTACCTTCGTACACTCAAGAAATATTTGTACCGGCAAGTTCACGGAGGTGAACTTTATTTATTTAGCTAGCAAATTTATTCGCGATTCGCTTCACGCAGCAGGTCTATTACCGATAACCCATTAGCAATCACTAAACAACAAAACTTGTTGCTTCGCCTTGCGCGGCTTGCCAACTACGAGCATCATAGTAAAGGTCTGCAAGCGTGATCGTATAAAGTGCCTCTTTCAATTTCTGGTGTAATCGCTGCCACAATGTGAACGTCACCCAGTCTTCGGCTTGAGTTGGTGTGGGCATATGATGCCGTAAAGGTTTAATTGTTTCGCCAACAGATTCTAGGATTTGCCCTAAAGATATTTGTGCAGGCGATCGCGCTAATTTGTATCCACCTTGCACGCCACGCATGGATTCGACTAACCCTGCGCGGCGCATTTCAATGAGCAATTTTTCCAAGTAAGGTGCTGGGATATCTTGACGTTGCGCGATCGCTTTTACAGATGCGGGTTTATTCTTTGGCTGTAAGCTCAAATCGAGCAATGCTTTTACACTGTAGTGTCCGCGAGTTGTTAGCTTCATTCTGCACTCAAGTTAGACCTTTCTTCAAATTTTCTACTGTTTTCAACGACAAAAAAATATTTTTTCATTAAGAAAGACCTACGGGCAATAGCATAAGGTTTTTGTGGAAGATAGTCTTGTAGACAGTAAGTTTTCCATCCTCTGGCAAACGATTTCCAGTCCCCGAATTTATTCATGGAGACAAATCGCTTTGTAACTCGATTAAATCTGCCTACTTCATTCGTTGGGGTATGTGGCTATCTTCTACCTTCTGTCTTTCACCTTCTTAAAGGATAAGTAGGAAATGCTAACAGGCAATCTCCGTATTTTCCTTTGCCTGATGACAAGCCAGGATGACGATTTCTTTCACTGTTTAAGTGTCAGCCCTTATCTTATATGTACATCAACATCATAAAGCAGAAGATATCACCCCCTACTTCTCAAATCTTCAGCCTTACACCAAGAGCTTAGAATTTTATTATACTGATTTTCACTGGATTGTTGTCTTTTTCTGACTTTTAGGAGCGCCTTCAACTCAGTTAGCGAGTAGCTAAAGCACCTTACACTTATACCTATTTGCCTGCTGTGTTCTAGACAAAGGTTGCTGCTTACTTAATCGAGTTAGTCAGCTTGCGGGACTGTTAACAACATCATTGTATTAAGTATCAACAATCGTGGGATAGTTGTCATGAATACCAAGAGTGTTTACAACCGATTAAGTTCACCGTAAGGTAGTTAGATAGTAGTAAATATTGATTAAAGTCAGTGTAAGATACTTTAGTTAAGCTGATACAAATCTAAGTGTTACTCTTATAAAGCATTAGTAAGCTAAGATCAGACTTAGTTATTTACTTCATTCATTCGTTTTAGTCCTAAGTTGATGAGTAAAAAGAAAAAAATCGAGCCACTAACTGGTGAAGAACTCCTTCAAAAAGTTAAGGAGCTAGAAAACCTAAGCAAAGAAGAAAAGGCTAAAGCCTGCGGTTATTACACCGTTACAAAAAATGGCATTGAGCGCGTAAACATGATGAAATTTCTTAATGCCTTAATTGATGCAGAGGGCATTGAGTTAGATAGTACAGCAAACGCCAATGGACGCGGCGGACGTAGTGCTAGCTATCGCATTAGCGTGCAGTCAAATGGCAACTTATTAATAGGTTCTGCTTATACAAAACAAATGGGTTTGAAGCCAGGCGATGAATTTGAAATTACGTTAGGACGCAAGCATATTCGGTTGAAGCAGCTTGACGAAGACGGCGAACTAGATGAAGTCGAAGTTGCCTCGTAAGCAACAGTAGTGATGATGATTGTGCGAGGAGAATTAAGGTAATGACCATTATTCTCCCTCGATTTCAATCCCAACTAAAGATGACTGACTACTACAAACTAGTGAGCGTCAATTCATCATGTTTCGGCGATGGTAATTGTCGTAGTGCTTGACGCATCAACTCAAGATTGCAAGTTAATCCAATCTGGTCGCGTTCGAGTAAGCCGATAATCTGTTCGTGGTTGTTTCGTTCAACCACAGGTAACTGATGTAAACCACGTGCTGCCATCCGCGCTAAAGCTTCAGATAAAAGCTCATCGGGATAAGTGTAAAGTAGCTCGGTAGTGCAAATATCAATAAGTTGAGATGAGAGCAAATTAGGTTTGCTTACATCTGCCTTTGAGGAATGCATTAAAGTTGAGTTACTAGCACTTATTCCGGATTGTTCCCCCAGGGAAATTGCGCGGGAAATGTCGTCTAAAGTAACGATACCAACTAATTGATTAGCTTCATCGATAACTAAAGCACTCCGGCGGCGATCGCGCGTCATAGACACACCCGCCTCCCAAATCGAAAGCGTAGCCGATAATATCAGTGGAGACTGATGCATCGCCTCAGCAACAGAAATTTGCTGTAAAATTTCTTGTTCGCGATCCGTTTCGACATTCAAGTTTAATTGCTGTAGATGCGTGTCAGAAGTGACTGTAGGTGTCATGCGCTCAACAAGCCACACACTTAAACCAACCGCCGCCATTAAGGGCAATACAATTCGGTAATCTCTTGTCAGTTCAAATAATAGTAAAATTGCGGTCAAAGGCGCGCGCGCACTTGCTGCAAGCACCGCTGCCATACCGACCATCGCATAAGCAGGAGGCGCCGCCATGTAGGGACTTATGCCAGGAAAAATTGCCAAGATTTTAGCATAAGCTGCTCCTAACGAAGCACCAAGAAACATTGCTGGAGCGAAGACACCGCCAACTAAACCACTCCCCAAGCTGATTGCGGTGACGACGAGTTTAACCACCAACAACACAACAAGTAATTGCAAAGAAAACTCCACATCTTGCAACATCGCTTCGATAGTCTCATAGCCAATTCCCAAAACTTGCGGGTACTGTAGTGCGACTAAACCAACACAAGCACCGCCAATAATAGGATGAATTGCTAAGGGAATTTTTGCTAACCAAGTGAAGCCTGGAATTTCTCCCTGAAAGCAGGCGCGTAATAGCTGTAAAGATTGCGTGTAAGTGATTGAAACTAAACTCGCACCTAAACCCAAACCAACATAAAGCGGAAACTCTAACGGACTGCGGACTTCATAGACTGGTAGTGTAAAAGCAGGTTGCCCTCCTAAGCCAATTTGGGCAATTAACGCGGCGACGACTGCGGCTAGCAGCACTATACTGACAGCAGACGTTGCAAAAGTCGTTCCCAACACAACTTCCAACGCAAAAAAAACACCCGCGATCGGAGCATTAAAACCTGCGGCTAAACCCGCCGCTGCACCAGCCCCTAATAATAAGCGGCGTCGTTCTTGCGACATTTGCAGCATTTGACCCAGCCGCAAACTAAAATTAGCACCAATCTCGACACTTGGTCCTTCTGGTCCTAAAGAAGCTCCACTTCCAAGCGATACCGCTGCTGCGAGCATCTTAATAATAGGTTGTATTTCTTTACGCGTAACGTTTTGTGTAGTATTTGCTTGTGTTGCTGCAATTAAAGAAGAAAGTCCAGGACCAAAATCTTGCTGAGCACCGCGCATTAAGCCGATGACTAACCCACCTAAAAGGGGGACACACGCTAGCGTCCAAGCTCCCCATCGTGAAATCACTCCCATCAAATCTTGTAGCAAGAAATGGTGGATCTGCTCGATCAAAATATGAAAAACAACGACACCTAAACCAGTGCTACCGCCGATCAGCACAGCTAAAAGGAGCACAACGCTTTCAGGAGATAGCTGAAAACGGTTCAGCAAATGAGTTAAACCCGTAGAAGGTGTTGACAGCGCAGGTACTATCACCTTCCTTAACTCAGCAGAGGGACTTGGTGCCTCCTCTGGGGATTGGGGAGAAAGGGCAGTCATTAGATAGTGTGGGGAAATGTGATAAAAACTTTAATTTTTATTTCTTACTTTTCATTTTGATGGATCTTCTCGCCTGCCGACAAGTAGGTTATTGCTTGAGTAGACGAGGGTTTGGTTCATAATTGTAGTAACGCAAGAAAGTTTATTTCTACCTCATTTAGCTGAGTTACACAATTGGTGAATTCGCTAGTGTTGTGACAAGTTGGAGATAGAGAGGAACTTCCTCGCCCACCGCAGGCAAGATGCCCGCGTTATCAGCCCTTCTTAAAGGTTCATAAATATATGTACTTTGAGTATGGCTATCTATCGCAAAAATGGGCAGACTAAGATTTGGGGTTATAGGAAATTTACCTCGGAAATTTGATGGTACTCCGCTGTAGAGCGAGAAAAGAACTGGTTTGACGCGCTATGAACACTCACACCTTTGATCACCACTCTGTCACCTGTCCAATTTGCCAGCGTCCTGGTAATCTCAAGCAAATTAAAAAGTGTAACGGGCTTTTTACGTGTCCGTACTGTCAAGAACGATTGGTTGTGAGTTGGAGCGGTCATTATGTACGCGATCCGCATAGCTCTAAACAAGTCGAAATGACGCACTTGCTGCGCCGTCAAAGTCGTCCTTGGGCAAGAATTCTACGTGACTTTAGCTTTATTAAAAAGACAGCAGCGATCGCCGCGATTGGTAGTGCAATTCTTTTAGGCATCAGTGTTGTCACGCTAGAAACACTCAAACCAGGACAAGAATCTCCTCAGGAGCCATCGAAAGAAATTGTCGTTGACGAGCCGCCGCAGGATTCTCCGTAGGAAAGCTTCGGTGCAGAGGACGCACAGGAGAAATAATAAATAATACATGATGTTCTGTTGCTACTAGCTACTCACCTCTCACCCCTCGTAACTAGCGTCCAGCCTTGGGTGCTTCCCAATAGATTTACAGATGGCAGTTGGAGAGTTTCGAGTGTTGGGGTATCAAGGAGAAAGTATGATTGGGGATTTTGTTGCCATTGGTACTGAAGTTCGTTGGTAGCAGCAGGAATAACCTGGCGATCGCTATAAAAATTTAATGAAGGACGACTGTAAGGAAAAGAAGTGTAAACGATCTGTCCTGGGAGTGTAGCATTTTGAATCATCGCTGCAACGGGTTTAACTGGGTAAGCTTCGGCGAGTTCCCAAACCCAGTGGCGCGAGGTCATAAACAGTACAAGCGCGACATACATTCCCCAAATTAAAATGATTAAGAACTGGCGATCGCCACGTCGAGCTAGAATATTTGCCAAAATCATTGTACCTGCGACTGCGGCTAAAATCATTTGGATTGCACCATCTTGTGCAGGACTCCAAGGGCTAAAGTAGAAACTTCCCAGCGTTGCGACAAGTGCGAGTATCCCCAAACATAGAATGATTGGACGCGGATAGGATGCTTTAGATGAATGCCAATAATCCGCTAACTGCGCTCCCACAGCTAAAGAAATGGCTGGATAAATCGGTAAAACATACCAAGGAAGTTTGGTTTGCATTACTGAAATTGCTACAAGATAAAAGCTACTCCAAACAAGGATGAGTTTTGCCCAACTCCAGTTGCGATTTTCCCATGCTTTACGCAAACCTTGCGGTAAAAAAATTAACCAAGGAAAGCTGTACTTTAATATTTCTAGTAAATAATACCAAGGTGGTCCCGCGTGATTTTCCACGCTTGCCCAAATTCGACTCAACGATTGCGCCATAATGCCTGTATCGGTAAAAGTATTGCCGTACTCGAACCATTGAGCCGCATACCACCCTACGACAGGTAAAGCCCCTATTAAGATACCAAGCCAAAGATAAAAGCTAGTCAGTAGTCGCGGCGTATCCCAAAACAAAAACAATAGGGCGATCGCAAGTAACAATAATCCAATAATTCCTTTTGTGAGGCAAATTAACCCAAACCCAATTCCAATGCCCAAGCAATAGCGTAAATTACGACGCGATCGCAACACGCACAGCATCATTAACAGCAAAAAACATACCACCGCGCCATCTAACATCGCGAGTCGCCCATGACGCACCATCGGTAGCAGTGTCAGATAAACTAATGCCGAAAAAATCGCCGGCGATCGCCTAGGAAAAATTTCTCGCCCGACGCAATACAGTAGAGGGACAGAAATTGCACTCAGCATCGCCCCTGGTAAACGCGATGTCCACTCATTAACACCACCAAGCGAGTACGCCCCAGCTATTAACAAATGGACTAACGGCGGCTTATTGAGATAAGGTGCGCCTCCGAGGGTAGGATGTAACCACCGCCATGTGTTCACAGGCGATCGCCAAATTTCACGCGCAACTTGGGCTACCGTACCTTCATCCCAATCGCGTAGAGGTAATCCTCCTAGATTAATGCTGTAAACTAGCCCACCAGCTAACAATAACGCTAATATCCAAAACCAATCAACCTTACTATTGCGGCGGTAATCAAATTTTGAAAAATTCCAATGGAAGCGATCGCGCATATTTTAAACTAACTGATAATTCTGCTTTCAAATTTCAAAGCTAACGTGAACTAAATATTACTATTTATAGCAATCCTATTTGAGTTGTAAGATTTTTTTTTGGAGACGTAGACGCGGAGCGGCCTGCTGTAGGCTACCACTCCAGACACAGAAAACGCAGAGAAAAGAGAGAAAGAGAGAGTTTCATGAATCATTTAGGACTGCTATACTTAATTTCATTTTTAGCTATTTCCTCAATTCTAAAAAAAGCGGAATATATTGATATATTTTTACATCAAAACTCTGCTAATTCAATAAATATATAGCGAAAAATTATGATTTTAAGATTTTTTCTTTTTATACGATTAGAATCTAAATTAAAAAATAGTATAATTTTTTTTTAAACAAGTAGAATTTGATATTCGTTGCGAGTGGGGAGAACAAGGCATAATTAATCTTGCTCCAACAAGTGATGTAGTAATTGTAGTCGATGTTCTCTCTTTCTCCACCTGTGTTGAAATTGCAAATAATAATGGTGCGATAATATTTCCATCTCAATGGAAAAACCGTTCAGCATTAGATTATGCATTATCTGTAAATGCACAACTAGCTAGTCATGAGCGGATCGCCAATGGTTACTCACTATCACCTTTCTCGTTAGTGAATGTTTTTGCAAATACTCGACTTGTTTTGCCCTCGCCGAATGGTGCTACTTTCACTTTAGCTGTGCAACAGCAAGCACAAGTTTTAACAGGTTGTTTGAGGAACTGTGAAGCTGTAGCAAACTTCGCTCAGAAACATGGAAAGGGAATTTCTGTTATTCCCGCTGGCAAAAGATGGAATGATGGAAGTTTACGAATAGCTGTAGAAGATATGATGAGTGCTGGTGCAATTGTTAACTACCTGCAAGGAAGATTTTCCGCTGAAGTCAAAGCCACTTTAGCAGTTTTCAGAGTATAAAAGACAATCTAATTTCAAGTTTAGAAAGCTGTATTTCTGGTAAAGAATTAATTGCTAGAGGGTTTGCTCAAAATGTAAAGCTATTAGCTACCTATAATGTTAGCGAATATGTTCCTATATTTAATCAAAACGCATATACCCAAGTTACACACTCTATTAGTTGAACATGATAGAAGTTGCTCAGCTATTTTATAGGGTAACAAATACACAGCTTCTGCTTTTGCAAACTATGTTACTGTAGCTTAAACATACACAAAGAATTTTCTAGACGCAATCATCTTCATTAAAGGTAATGGTTACTCAAAATAAGACACAAATGCGATCGCAGGTACATATCTTAGATAATCGTCTCATCATGCTCAACGCGCGCTCAACTTAAAGCCACTACTTGAATTATCTTGTAAGCAATACTACAATCTTCTTGTTAATACAAATAGGTGTCATTTAGTGATAAATATCTTATCAGTAGAAGAATATTGGCAAGTGCGTGAAGAAAGTATTAAAACAAATGACAAGCTGTTGTTAAATTATGATGTTTTTGATGAAATCGAGCAATGCGAAAATCAATTCTCTACAGACTTAGTTCATCGTCTTGAGCTACCCCAGGTCTAGATATGACAATAGGAAAACATATACACCATGCTGACTTAAATTATGTGAGTCCTCAGGACGAGGTACCCTATCCTTTGATCTCTAAATTCCATATTTCTGGAACTTATCGAACAATCAGCCCAGAAATTAAAGAAAATTCTGATGATTATATTGAGGGAATAGAAAAAAGTTACTTATTTTATCTACCAAATTTACACGAAATTCATCAAGTTTTAGCTGAAGAAGATTTACTTATCGTATCTATTTATATCGATATTGATGTGTTCAAAACATTCAGCCAAGGTTTTGAATTGTTACCCACTCCTTTGCAAGCATTAATTAATAAAAGTTCTCCACCTAGGTTTCATTATCCTGTTGGAGAAATCACGCCAGCAATGTTTAGGGTGTTGCAGCAAATTCTTAATCTGCCGTTTTAGGGAATGATGAAGTGGATGTATCTAGAAAGTCGAGTTCTCGAATTATTAGCGCAGCAATTAAATCAGTTTTTAGATCGCGAATACTCTGGTCGAACTGTGGCGAATTAACGCTACAAGTGTCGCACCCGTGAGTGTAATCGCAGTACCTTCATGCGAGACGATGTTTATCGCGGCTACTTGCCAGATGTTAAACAGCAGATTGCAGACATGGCTGTTAACGGCAGTGGTATCCGAGATACTGCCCGTGTGCTGAAGATTAGTCCCACAACTGTGATTGAAGCATTAAAAAAAGATCGTCCCATCGAACGCAAACATCTCACCTTGCCAACTCGGATTAAGCGGTTAGCTCGAAAAACGATTTGCTTGTCCAAGTCCATTTGGTTACATGATGTGGTCATTGGTCTAATTCATCAATCGCTATGAATTTGGCTTAGACATCTAAACTTGATCCACCAGTCTAGAACATAACCGGCGGCGATATAAATTCTTGTCTCGTGACAGAGATCTAGAGCCAATCATCAGCATCGAAACACTTAATAAGTACGATGCTGACATCTTATTTATCGTAAATCTTGTCAAAAGATCGCCAGGCTATTATTTCCAGCATCCTGTGTTTAGAAGCTTGAAAGCTGTCAAAAATAATCGAGCCTATGTTGTCAGTCATGAAACTTGGAGTGGAGTAGGCATATTAGGAGCTAATAATATATTTGATGACTTTGTTTAACTACTTGCCAAAAGGTAAATAAGATATGTATTTTACCTAGAATATAGCAATCAAATTTGCTGACTGAATTACTTGTAGAGATATTAAGAGAGGTCAGGGAATCCCCATACTTAAAAGCTTCTTGATTTAACAAGGCGGAAACTGTCAGTCTACAGCCATAAAAGCATCCTTCGTTACTGCGTTCCCAAAAGAATTGCTAAGTTTTCAAGACAGACGTTTTTGTTTCTCGCGCTATGTGCCTCGAAACAAATAAAAATAGGATAAAAATTTGCCGTTTTTGGATAGACTGAATGTCTCAAAAACTATTAAGATGATTCAGCGTGTTAATGACAAAGGATTTAATAATACAAAAATTGGCGAATAAATAAGGACTCTTAGCTTCTAACTATCAGCAATTAAGTACAAAAATAAATAGTATTATGCATTCTTTCTCAGTTGGTAAACACCCACTACTAAGGTTATTGCGCTACGCTAAAGGCTACAGAACTCAAGTGTGGAGTGCGATCGCCTGTACAATCCTCAACAGGCTTTGTGACTTAGCACCATCGTACTTAATTGGGGTAGCAGTTGATGTCGTGGTAGAACGAGAAAACTCGCTGATTTCTCGCTTGGGTGTCACCAACATTGTGGGACAACTGGGGGTGCTATCACTCTTAACGCTGTTAATTTGGAGTTTAGAATCACTCTTTGAATTTTTATATGATCGCCTATGGCGCACCTTAGCCCAAACGATCCAGCATAAATTACGCCTTGATGCTTATACGCATTTGCAAGAACTCGAACTGAATTTCTTTGAGGAACGCTCTACCGGAACACTTTTATCAATTTTGAACGATGATATCAATCAATTAGAACAGTTTCTCAATTCGGGAGCTGCCGAAGTTATCCATTTTATTACGACAGTTCTCGCTGTTGGCGGCTCGTTTGCTATTATTGCTCCAAGTGTTGCGCCGTTTGCGATTGTACCGATTCCTTTTATATTCTGGGGTTCATTAGCATTTCAAAATCGACTTGCGCCGCGCTATGCTGATGTCCGCGAAAAAGCAAGTTTGATCAGTAGCCGTTTAACTAATAACCTCTCAGGAATTGCAACGATTAAAAGCTTTACCGCTGAACCATATGAGCGATCGCGCGTCATGGATGAAAGTGAAGCTTATCGTCGCAGTAACCAAAAAGCGATCGCACTGAGTGCGGCTTTTTTCCCCTTGATTCGCTTGATCGTTGTCTTAGGTTTCATCGCCACGCTGTTTTTTGGCGGTGTTGCTGTGGCGAATGGTAATTTAACAGTAGGAACTTACGGCTTTTTAGTATTTATTGTTCAACTACTACTATGGCCTTTTGCGTCCTTAAGCCAACTGATGGACGAGTATCAACGCGCAATGGCTTCGATCCGACGCGTGATGCGGTTGTTAGATACTCCGATTGCAATTCCTACAGGTAGTCATCCGCTACCTTTAAAAGCGGTACGCGGTGAAGTGCGGCTTGACAATATTACGTTTGCCTACAAAGATCGCACTCATGTGCTCAAAAATCTATCATTGCATATTCCCGCTGGAGCAAATATTGGCATCGTTGGTGCAACAGGTTCGGGTAAAAGTACGCTGGTCAAACTGCTACTACGCTTTTATGAAATCCAAGCAGGACAAATCTTGATTGATGGTATCGATATTCGGGAGTTGCGACTGAGGGATTTACGGCGCTGTATTGGTTGGGTAAGTCAGGATGTGTTTCTATTTCACGGTACAGTTGCCGAAAATATTGCCTACGGTAACTTTGATGCTCATCATGAGGATATTATTCACGCTGCCAAGTTAGCAGAGGCGCACGAATTTATTGTGCAACTACCGCAAGGATACGATACCATCGTTGGCGAACGCGGTCAAAAACTTTCGGGTGGACAACGACAGCGATTAGCAATTGCCCGTGCAATTCTCAAAGATCCACCAATTCTAGTTTTGGATGAAGCGACATCTGCGGTGGATAATGAAACCGAAGCAGCAATTCAAAAATCTTTATTCGTGATTACGCAAAATCGAACAATAATTGCGATCGCACATCGTCTTTCCACAATTCGTCACAGCGATTATATTTATGTCATGGATAAAGGTGAAGTTGTCGAACAAGGTACACATGAGGAACTATTAGCACTCAATGGTATCTATGCTAATTTGTGGCGCGTACAGTCTGAAGTTTAGTCAATAGTTTAAAGTAGATTAGGAGATTGTTGCAATAGATTGCAAACTATTAAGCTGCACTAGATAGCACGTTTGTCAGATTAAAAAACAAAAATCACTTGCAGATGCCATTTCTCATCTTCACGGATTAACTGAATTTGTTGAATAAATTCGCGGAAATAAAAGCGGCGTTCGGCTTCGGATAGATCTAACCAAAATTGCGCAATGGAAACAGCTTGCGCAACAGAACGTAAATTGACTGGTGGTAATGTAGATAATTGAGCTTGTAATTCTGATATCTCAGTGCGAAGTTTGTAACCTCTCAGTTGCGCCGTTTCGAGATCTAAAATTCCTGTAGTAGTTAAGTTGGGTAGTTGAGCAAGGATTTCTTGTTTGGATGTGATCGCACTATTCAAAGACTCCTTAACTGCATCTAACTGTGGAAAGTTCATTCCTGCAACTGCACGCGGTAGATCTTGACAAATCGAGTTGATTGTATTTTCTAAAACCTGAGCATACGCGATCGCCCCACATTTTGGACGTTTTGGGCAAAGTGTAGGACGTAAGTAAAGGTATTCACTCTTTTTTTGGTGGGTTGTAACGCGCACGACTGTCATCGGCGATTGACATTCTTGACAGACAACTAAACCTGCAAGACTACGCGGCGCACTCGCGGTACGTGGTGGTAAACGTCGATTGCGACGTAATAATCGATCTACCTGCGCAGCTTCTTCTCTAGAAATAATTGGTACGTGCGTATTAGCAACAACATCACCGTTTTGATACGCGGTATCGCCGCGATAGACAGGATTTGTTAACCAACGTCGCCCAGTAGTCACAGAAATTTTTTTGTTGTATTTTTGTGCTAAATGGCGTACTGCACCGCGTAAGGAACCGTAAAGCAGAAAGTGTTCAAAAAAATCCTTAACGACGGGGGAAGCACTGCGATCTAGTGCATATTTATCTTTACCGCGACGATAACCGTATGGGGCTTTTCCTGGTGGGGGTTGGGCGCTGATTCGATTGCGCGCGTGTCCCTGGCGAATGCGGCGACTACGTTGTTCGCGTTGCATCACTTGCAGCAATTGAATTAAGTTAGCTTGGATATCGCTAGTGTTGGTTTGTTCAGTAGTGATGATTTTGATGTCTAGTGCTTGGAGTTGCGTGATGCGATCGCTGACTTCTTGTACTGAGTCGCCAAGTTCTTCGATTCTACGAATAAGGAGATATGCGCCTTCGGTTTGGCAGTCTTTGATCAGTTGTTGCAGTTGCGTGCGTTTGCCAAAATCTTGATAGATAGAGTCGATTTCCCAACCCCAGATAGTGGGATCGGGTGGAGATTCGAGGAGAGGATCGCTGTAGGTGTAGGCGATGATTTTCATTGAACGAACCACAGAGGAGGACACTGCGTTGGGCGGCTTTGCTGACTTGAAGCAAGTGTCCGTGACGCAGAGGGCGCAGAGGTTTAGACTTGAGAGAGTTCGATGATGTTGTTGTCGGGATCTTTGGTGAAAAGTGCGGGTCTACCAAAGGCGCTAGTTTGAATCGGGTAGTTGTGGGCGATGAGGCGTTGTTTCGCAGTTTCTAAGTCGTCTACTGCAAAGGAAATATGTGAGTTGCGTCCCCATTTTTCGGCGTTTTGAATTTGTGAAGGAACTGTTGGGACGACGATGAGGTGGAGTTGAAAGTCGCCGATTTGATACCACGTACCAGGGAAATTGAGCGATCGCATTTCAGATTTAGATAAGCCCAGGATATTGCTATAAAAATTTTCGGCGCGTTGCAAGTCGGTGACTAGAAGTGCTGCGTGGAGACATTTTGTGATGTGCATAGTAGTTACTGGTTGGTGATTAAGAGAACAGGTATCGTACTTGTACTCATTTTTACTTATTGGATTTTTTGTTTGTTGCAAACTAATATAGGCGATCGCAGTCAAGAGGGTACTATGGATGCTTCTGAGTTAATCGCAAAGTACATCGCTGGAGAACGAGATTTTAAAGCGATTAATTTGATTGGTGCTAGCTTAGCGAAAATTAACCTCAGTGGTGCTTCGTTGCGTGAAGCGTCGCTGAGTGAAGCTGATCTCAGTCAAGCCGACTTAGTAGGTACTAATTTTAGAGAAGCTTCCTTAAGTAAGGCAAACTTAAGCGCAGCAAACTTGAGTGGTGCTATCTTGAATGGAGCAAATTTATTTGCGGCAAACCTTAAAGGTGCTAACCTCAGTGATGCAGAATTAAAAATGACAGACCTAAAAATGGCAGACTTGAGTGGCGCAGACTTGAGTGGTGCAAGCCTTTGGGGTGCATCGCTGACTGGCGCAAAATTACAAGGGACGATAATGCCAGATGGTACAGTTCATGAGTAGGGGTGAGGAGTGAGGGGTGAGAGGTTAGATAATACAATTACCTATTACCAAGCGTTGCGAAATTTGAGACAATCAAGAAATAGTAGCTAACATATACCGAGACTAGAAAGTAACTTAAAAATTCATTCGTAGTGTAATTCGCCCTTAGTGGTAGCTACAATTTTCATTGCGTCTCATCAGGAATCAGAAGATGCCGGACAATTTTAAAAGCCACGTTGTTACCCAAGGCGTACAGCGATCGCCTAATCGTGCAATGCTGCGCGCAGTGGGGTTTGGAGATAACGATTTTCTCAAAGCAATTGTTGGAATTGCGAATAGTTATAGCACGATCACTCCCTGCAATATGGGAATTAATCAACTTGCGCAACGTGCTGAAGCTGGAATCCGTGCCGCAGGAGCGATGCCGCAAATATTCGGTACAATCACAATCAGCGATGGTATCTCGATGGGAACCGAGGGAATGAAATATTCCTTAGTGTCGCGCGAAGTCATTGCAGATTCAATTGAAACCGTGTGTACCGGACAAAGTATGGATGGGGTACTCGCGATCGGTGGTTGTGATAAAAATATGCCAGGAGCAATGATTGCGATCGCCCGCATGAATATTCCCGCAATTTTTGTCTATGGTGGTACCATTAAGCCTGGTCATCACAACGGACGCGATTTAACGGTTGTCAGCGCGTTTGAAGCTGTCGGAGAATATAGCGCAGGTAAAATTCCTTACGAAGAATTATTAGAAGTCGAGCGCAAAGCGTGTCCTGGTGCAGGTTCCTGCGGAGGAATGTATACTGCTAATACAATGTCCTCTGCGTTTGAAGCAATGGGAATGAGTTTACCCTATTCTTCGACAATGGCAGCCGAAGATGCAGAAAAAGCCGATAGTACCGAAAAATCCGCATTTGTATTAGTAGAAGCTATTCGTAACCAGCTATTACCTCGACAAATTCTCACGCGCAAAGCGTTTGAAAACGCGATTTCGGTCATTATGGCGGTGGGGGGGTCGACGAATGCTGTATTACATTTACTCGCGATCGCGCATACGGCTGGTGTAGAGTTAACATTAGATGACTTTGAAACGATTCGCGCCCGCGTTCCGGTACTTTGTGACTTAAAACCAAGTGGACAATTTGTCGCGACAGATTTGCATCGTGCGGGTGGAATTCCCCAAGTGATGAAAATGCTACTCGTCCACGATTTACTGCATGGCGACGCACTCACAATAACAGGAAAAACCGTTGCGGAAGTTTTAGCCGATGTTCCCGCTGAACCACGTCGCGATCAATTTGTGATTCACCCCTGGGATAAACCAATATATCAGCAAGGACACTTGGCAGTTTTACGCGGGAATTTAGCCGCAGAAGGCGCAGTTGCTAAAATTACAGGTGTGAAAAAGCCCGTAATTACAGGTCCGGCGCGTGTCTTCGAATCAGAAGAAGCGTGTTTAGAGGCGATTTTAGCAGGCAAAATCGTTGCTGGCGATGTGATTGTCATTCGCTACGAGGGTCCTAAAGGTGGTCCTGGAATGCGCGAAATGTTAGCGCCCACAAGTGCCATTATCGGTGCAGGTTTGGGTGACTCGGTAGGATTAATCACCGATGGACGATTTTCGGGCGGTACTTATGGTATGGTCGTCGGTCACGTTGCGCCAGAAGCAGCAGTAGGAGGTGCGATCGCACTTGTACAAGAAGGTGACACAATTACAATTGATGCGCCGCAGCGTTTGTTACAACTGCACGTATCCGATGCAGAGTTAGCCTTACGTCGGCAAAATTGGCAACCTCCATCACCGCGTTACACCAAAGGTGTTCTAGCAAAATATGCCAAGTTAGTTTCTTCTAGCAGTGTCGGTGCTGTCACTGATTTGGAATTATAACTAAGTAGGTGGGCACAATTAAATACCACAATTGTGGAGGTCGGATAATGGGTAATAGGTAAAGGGTAATTCTTAATAAGTATTCTTGCCAATGACCAATTACCAGTTACCAACGATCAACTTTCAAATGAAGTTTATTTTCACCTACTCACTTACCAATGAGTCATTATCGCCTTCCTCCTGGTCAAACGGGTTTACCTGTAATCGGAGAATCGCTGTCATTTCGCTTCGATCCGCATTTTATCGAAAAGCGCTATCGCCAGTATGGTCCGATTTTTCGGACGCAGATTATCGGTAGACCCGCTGTATTTATGATTGGTCCAGAGGCTGTAGAATTTGTTCTTTCTAGCCATATGGATCATTTCTCTTGGCGGGAGGGATGGCCCGATAATTTTAAACTTTTACTCGGAGAATCGCTGTTTGTACAAGACGGTGAGGAACATCGCAAAAATCGCCGTCTCATTATGCCTGCAATGCATGGTACTGCACTAGAAAGTTATTTTGGTGCAATGGAGACACTGACGCAACAATATCTCCAAAAATGGCAACTAAAAGGCAAATTTGTTTGGTATGAGGAGTTTAAACAGCTGACGTTTGATATAGCTAGTCAACTGTTATTAGGAACAAATACAGGTGCAGAAGCCGCGCGGTTGAGTCAGTTCTTTACCACACTCACAAATGGCTTATTTACGATTAATCCGCTACCTTTACCAGGAACAAAATTAGGCAAAGCGATCGCCGCGCGTAACCTAATTTTGCAGCACCTCGCTCAAGTTGTCAAAGAACGCCAGCAAAACCCGACGAAAGATGCGCTGAGTTTACTCGTACAAGCGCGTGATGAAGATGGTAACAAAATGAGCGATCGCGAACTGGTTGCGCAAGCTATGCTACTGCTTTTTGCTGGTCATGAAACAACTACCGCAATGCTAACGTGGTTATGTTTGGAACTAGCGCTTCATCCAGAAGTTTTGCAACGGGCAAGAAATGAGCAATTTGAGTTAGCCCAAGAGAGATTTTCACTAGAACAATTAGGGAAAATGCCTTATCTTGACCAAGTTTTAGCTGAAGTTGAAAGGTTGCATCCTCCCGTTGCAGGTGGCTTTCGCGGGGTCATCAAGCCGTTTGAGTTTCATGGCTATTACGTACCAGCAGGATGGATGGTATCGTATTCAATTCAACTTACCCACCAACTACCAGAAATTTACCCCGAACCACAGCATTTTGAGCCTGACCGTTTTAGTCCGCAACGCCAAGAACATAAACAGCGTTCCTACAGTTTAATTGGTTTTGGTGGTGGACCGCGAATTTGTGTCGGAATCGCGTTTGCCAAAATGGAAATGAAAGTTATTGCAGCACATCTACTGCGTAACTATGAATGGAAACTGTTACCCCATCAAAATTTAGCAGACATTCGATTTCCTACCAGCCGCCCTCAAGATGGATTGCGCGTTCAATTTCAACAACTAAACTAAGTAATAATATAGCTACAAATGGTAATTGGTTATTAAATAGTGATTAGCTATTGGCTTTTATTTGTCTGCTAAATGCTAACAGAAGAAACGCTAAGGGCTGTGCCATTACCCAGTTCCAAAATTTAATACTTCTACTTTTCAGGTGCTTTTACTATGACAACACAAGCGGACAATGAACTACAGCAAAAAGTATATCACAATATTGACCAAGTAAAAGATGTTTTATTCAAAGCTATTGAGCGTTTACAAACAACTACGCAGCAAGCAAAAGATACATTAACCGAAACTACAGGAAAAGCTGTTAAAGCCGTTGATATTCAAAGTGCGATCGCATCTTCTATAAGCAATTGGTTACAAGATCATCCAGCAATTTTACACTTAGTACAAATTCTGATCTGGGCAACCGAACATCCAATTATTAGCTTCATCCTTGGCTTATTTGTTATTGCGATCACTTGGAGTTTAATTAAAGCAATCGGTCGTCTTATTGATGAAATCGCAACAACTTTATTACAAGCTCCGTTAAGCATACTTCGAAATGCCTTCATCTTCTTTGCTAATTCGTTGGGTAATTTAGGAAAATTAGCCTTAAATAAATTACCACATAACCAAGCTGCTGAACAGTTGGCTTTACAGCAAACAAGTAGTATAGTTATTAAAGATAAACATCAACAAATTGTAGAAATTTCTAATAGATTAGAAGCAATTCAACAAGAACAAAACGAGCTTTTAAAAGCACTAATGGAAATATTAGCAAGCGATGAAAAACATATTAGTGTATCAAATAAGACCTGAGTTCGGGCTAAGGAAATTAAGGTAAAAGCTCGTCAATATATCTTCATATCTTCGGGATGTCTCTCTTCAGATTAGTTCGCGATGGAGGGCTAATATATGGAACCGGAACAAATGGGAGCAGTTCGCACAAATGTCAAGTTGATTAATGTTATCGATCAGGCGTTGGTAAGTCGGGGGCTGCTTGCGCCGCATCTTCTCCGTGAGTGTGAAACTCAAGCGCTTGTAGACACAGGCGCATTAACTTTAGTTATTCCTCCACAGATTGCTGAGCAACTAGGCTTGCGAATTTTAGGTCAACAGATTGCCAGATGTGCAAACGGGTTTGAGGAACCTATTGGAGTCACCTAACCTGTAACGATTGTTTGCGAAGGGCGGCGAACTTCGCTAGAAGCATTAGTTGTAGGAGATGAGGTTCTCATTGGTCAGGTTGTACTAGAACTATTAGATTTACTACCAGATTGCAAAAATCAGCGGTTAATTCCAAATCCTACAAACCCAGATTACCCAGTAGCAATTATCAAGTAAGGCTTGAATGTAAATAAATCGTTGTTCACCGCGAAAGTTTTTTCGGAGTCGGGATGATAAACGTTAACAGTTTGCGTCATGACGACGGGTGTAGCGTCAGCACGACTCGATATTATGAATGAAGTTGCGATCGCAAGATCGCAACTTCGCTCAACAGCAATGCAAACATGAATTTCATCAAGCTAATGCAATTAACTTGCGTTGTGATAAACCTTATGTATTGTTGTGCAGTTTGATGTTTCGACTAGTGTAATACTGCAATAAATGAGCCGATAGTAATGCTACCGCCGATTCAATATACAAGCGATTGTTTGTTGCATTGGTTTCCAACTGAGTTTTCAGCGCCAATCCAATGCGGATCGGATTTAGTAAAGTGTCTCACAAGTTCGACGCGATCGCAATCCATCTCACAAGCAATTTGGGAAAAATAACTAGGCTCAAGCATGAGCAAAGTCACTTCGCTTTCTTGATTCCAGCGCGATTGATGCGATATATCTGCTGGAACGATCACAATACTTCCTGGAATAATTTGCTCAATCTGCTTACATCCGCCTAATTCCCGCTCCACTTGCGTTTGAGCATGATGATAGCTAAAAGTGCGATCGCAATTGTTGTTATTGTATCAAACGTTCAAGCGATCACCCGCTGAGTTAATGATTTTTTAGGTTTACTGATTGTTATCTATAAATAACAGCTTATATCAATTCTCCCTTCAACTTATTGATTTGCTGAAGCCAAATATACACTGGTGCAATAACTCATATAAACTATTCCTTGATCATTACAACTAAGATAATACAATTGTTGTAGGTTTGCAATTAGTTGCTGCTTTGCTAATTCTTCATTAGGTATATAAGAAACACTCAAAGCCCGACCAATTAATCCAGGCAAATCTAATTCTTGCTTATAGGCGAACTTGTCCTCTTGGATGTTAACAAAATACGGATTTGCAAACAACGGTTCTACCGATTTAAGACGTGATTCAGCAGGATGATTATTAGAAGCTTCACGTACTAAACGGCTATATTCCGCAGTAAATGTATCTTGGTGATCGCGGTCATTCCATACTAGCGCTAATCGTCCTGATGGTTTTAAAATGCGATGAAATTCTTGTAAACTTGACTCAGGGTTAAACCAATGAAACGCTTGAAAACAAGTGACTAAATTAACTGAATTATTTGGTAGATTAGTGCTTTCAGCGGTTCCTTCACGAAATTCTACTAATTGATGGAGTTCCGCCATTTGTCGCATTGCAGCATTCGGTTCAATTGCAATTACTTGTACTCCTCGTTGGGCTAGTAACCGCGCGGAAATACCTGTTCCCGCGCCAATATCTGCCACTAACGCTTGCGATGTATCTAATCCTTTGAAAATAACGTCAATAGCTTCAGACGGGTAGCTAGGACGGTATTTTGCATAATCTGTTGCTTTATCAGAAAAGCGTGTTAGCGGATTTAAAGTGTATAGTTGTGTAGTATCCGAATTAGATTCGCTCATGACTGATAATAAGGAACGCAGCACATTATTTTTATAATTTTATCGCATTTTTGATACGAACTACTCCAAACACTAAGGATGCAAAGAATAGAGGTAGTGAGGGACTTTCTGAAAAAATTAAGATTGTTAAAGAGATTTTATAATTACTTTTATGGATGTTTGCCTAGTAGTTATTTTAATTACCAATGTTATTCAGCCACCGCGTCATAATCCGGTAAAATATCTTCTATATTTCTCAATACAGAAACGGCGTAGCTTGCTATACAAATTAATACGATAACGAATGAGAAAAGCGCAAATTGTAGCGCCATCCCACTACCTTGTTTAGTACCAAAGATATTTCCCAAATACGGTGCGAGTATTCCTCCAGGAAGCATTGCGGGTTCAAATATAGGGTTATGGTAAAATCCAAGTTTGAGTAGGTTTTGGAGAATATTGAAACACTGTCCGTTAATGAACAAGAGGTACTAATTGATGTAATTCGTCATCAACTAGCAGAGCGACGGCGAAATGAAATTGCTGCTAACATTGCTCAAGCCCAGGAAGAATATCGAACAGGTAATGTGTTTCGTGAAACTGTAGATGAGATTTTGGATGAACTACACCAATGAAAACGTTGTTTTTTTCATCGTCATTTAAACGGGAATTTAAGCGATTGATACGACGAAAACCAAACTTGCAAACTCGAATTGAAGAGCGTTTAGTGCTTCTGTGCAGCTAATCCGTTTAATCCGCTATTGCAAACCCATAAGCTCAAAGGTAAGTTGGCTGGAGCTTGGGCGTGTTCAGTAGAGTACGATTGTCGCATTGTGTTTAGTTTTGTCGTGAATCCAGAGTCAGATGAAGAAGAAATTCTGCTGTTCGATATCGGTAGCCACGATGAGGTGTATTGAACAACTCTTGGTGATCGCACTAACGGACTAATGTTGCAGTGAAAATAGACGATCGCATCAACTCATCCACTGTCATAATTTCACTACTATTTACATTAATCGTTCTCCTCAACTAAACACTCAAACAAATCGTCCAAAATTCGATTAGCACCACCAATGTTGCGCTGTGCAACCCAAATGTTATAGTCTACGGTGTAAACTTTGCCGCGTTGAACGACATCTAACTTTGACCACAACGGATGCTGCTGTAACTTTGACAAAGTTGATGATTCAGAGTCAGGATTAACCACAAACATCACATCAGCATCAAGCAACTTGAGCATTTCCAGCGAAATCATTTGTGAAAAACCAGCGTGGCGTTGTGCGTTTGGTCGTTGTAAGCCTGTTTCTGCAATGACTGCACCCATAAAAGAATCTTTGAGGTAAATAGCTGCTGGCTGACCCGCATTATAGTTATAAGATGTCGTAATTGATACTTCAGTTTGTGTGAGACGATTTCCCATGCGACGTTGAAACTCTTGTACGCGCTGTTCATAATTTTCGATTAGTTGCTCAGCTTGTTGCGTTTTATTCAAAGCTTGAGCGTAAAGTTTTAAATCTTCCTTCCATTGGGGATCTTCGGCTCTAGCAATAATAGTTGGTGCAATTTGTGACAACTGCGGATAAATTTCTTTGTCCCACTGAGTACCTAAAATCAAATCTGGTTTTAGAAGTGCAATTTTTTCAAGATTGGGTTGCGTATCACCACCAATATTTTCAATTCCTTTTGTTTGTGCTTCAGGAAGCGAAAGATACTCCAAAGGAGAAGCAA
Organism: Chroogloeocystis siderophila 5.2 s.c.1; assembly: GCF_001904655.1. Taxonomy (NCBI): domain Bacteria; kingdom Bacillati; phylum Cyanobacteriota; class Cyanophyceae; order Chroococcidiopsidales; family Chroococcidiopsidaceae; genus Chroogloeocystis; species Chroogloeocystis siderophila. Next base: position 49,246 of record NZ_MRCC01000020.1, read on the forward strand.
TAGGTTTAACTCCGAGTGCTAAAACAGCATCAAGAGGATTGGTATCGAGTACAATGATTCGTTGCGGATTCGTAGGAACACAAGCTTCACCCAACAAATGTTTAATGACTTGACATTCTGAAATTGTTGAGCGTACTTTTGCCGTGTTAGCGTTATTTTGAGGAAAACACGCAGAAAGTAAAAGGAATAACAGAATTAAGACAAAACGTTGATAATAATACTGATGTTTCATAGAATCTTAGCAACATATAAAACACGATTAAAATTGCCAAGAAACTGAACCCAGTAACGTCAACGGTTCGCCAGGAAAGACACGCAAATCGCTTTCAGCCGTTTCAAAATAACGAATGTCGAACAGGTTTCTAACGTTGAGGGCGACGCGGAACTGTCCTCGATTATAGAAGATTGCAGCATCAGTGCGGAAATAACTCGGTAAACTAAACGAGTTGTCCAAATCTCCCTCACGTTCGCCAACGTAAAATAGTCCTAGTCCAAAGCCTAATCCTTGTAGCGAACCTTGCTGAATTTCGTATGTTGTCCAAATATTAAAGGCATGATTGGGGACGTTATTGATTTGATTACCAACTTCATAAGTATTGTCCTCAGTAATTTCTGCATTGGTATAGGCATAACCTGCAATGATGTTCCATCCTGGTAAGATTTCACCAGTCACGTCTAACTCGATTCCTTGGCTTTGTTGTTCTCCGGTTTGAATCGAGAAATTAGGATCGTTGGGGTCTTCAGTAAGGACGTTCGCACGAGTAATATTGAAATATGCTAAGGTTGCCGCGAGGCGATCGCTTAAATCAGCTTTTACACCAAATTCGTATTGAGTACCGCGTTCCGGTTCAAACAGCCTATTATCTAACCCTGTACCTGTAACTTGCTTGAATGAACGGCTGTAACTAGCATAAAGTGAAATCGGTTCAATCGGTTGATAGACAATTCCGACGCGGGGACTAAAAGCGTCATCACTTTGCGAACCAGTGAGTTCACCTTCTTCTTTTGTTCTTTGCTCAACCCAGTCAAAGCGTCCACCCAGTAAGAATTTTAGGTTATCTAGTAGCCTAATCTGATCTTGAATATAAACACCATATTGATCCGTGTTGGTTGATGAAGTTGGAAACTCTGCTATGATTTCTCTGACGTTGTTAGAGCTATAGACGGGATTAAAAATATCGATGGGGCTAAGGCTACGTTCTAGGCTACGAACTGTATTGTTTAATGTATACAAGTCGAATCCAATTAATAGCTGATGGCTAATATTTCCTGTGTTAAAGTTGCCAACAACGTCTGCGTTCAAAATATACGTATTTGTATCTTGTTGCTCGGCGACAATCAATCTACGTGTTAAAGTGCGGTTGTCTTCTAAAAGAGTGTCAGGAAAAACTGAATTTTGCGGCTGTCTGTCGAACGAAACGCGAAAATTGTTACGAATTTGCCAGTTCTCATCCAGGCGATGTTCTAAGTTAAACCCTAGCCTTGTAGAACGACTGCTGACGAAATCAATTGATGGTTCGCCTAAAAAGCGATTAATCGGCAGTTCGCCGTTAGGATTGGGTAGAACAGTTCCTTTTGCTGGTAAACCGCGATCATTAGGCTGCTCGAAATAGTTATACTCAGCTTCTAAAGTCAAATCAGTATCATCGTCAAGACGTAGCGAAACAACTGGGGCAAATCCGTATCGCTTGATATCAAAGAAATCAACAAACGTATCGGTTCGATATCCGTAAGCATTGAAGCGATAGAGAACGTTATTTGCTTGATCAAAAAAACCCGATAAATCTATCAAGCCACTGTAAGTCTCAAAACTGCCGACACTGGCTTCTATGTTATAGAAAGGCGTACTTAGAGGTTGCTTAGTAACAATATTAACCGTTCCACCAGGTCCACCTTGACTAAACAACGCCGCCGCAGGTCCTTTAAGGACTTCAATGCGCTCAATGTTTCCTACTCCAATCTGAGTAAATGCAGCTCCAGCCTGTAGACCATTCCTAACAGTGTTGAAACTATCAAAGCCGCCAAAACCCCGAATTCGAGGAGCCTCGAATGCAGAGCGAGGTGATTGGTCAGCTTGTACGCCAGCAACATTTCTTAGCGCCTCGCTGACACGCTGCACTTGTTGCTCTCTCAACACTTGCTGCGGAACAATTTGAATTGAAAAAGGAATATCACGAGTTGGGGTATCGGTTCTTGTTCCAGTTGCTGTCTCTGGTACACGATACCCGTCTTGTTCTCCTGTTACGACAATTTCAATCGTCTCATCTTCAGATTCGGCTAATTGTGGTGCAATGCTCAATACCAATCCTTGAGCAACAGCGCTTACCTGTGCGGTTGGAGGTGCATCAAATCCAGTAACGGTGACTCGCACATTTTCACCTGGTAGATTAGTGACGCTAACTGATGCAATTCCTTGTGTGGGATCTACCGCTTGAAATTCACCATTGGGTAATGTCAATACCGCATTCGGAATATCTGCAAAGTGCATTGTCAACAACGCGCGTTACAGGTGTTACTAGTTGACCATTTGCGTCTAAGATGACTTCAATTCCGGCATCGGTAGGATTCAGTTGTACTGCTGTAATTTGGACTACAGCTTGTGCTATGCGATTATGCCATTCCTCAATTGTTGTCGCAGGTTGCACCATCTCATCACGACGCAACGGCGAATCTTCTGCCCATGCAGGTTGTGTCACAAGTGCGATGACCACTGCTAAAATTAACTGCTGTTGTCTTCTCATATCCACACACCAAACCTCGGCTTAGCTGTATTGCTTGCCAAGAATCAACAATTGCTAAGTCTTCTCAGGAAGATGATTGAGAGAATACGCGGTTTGGGCAGTTGTTTTCTCTTCAAGAAGGACTTTTTTCTCTTTATGGCGGACTTTTTTCTGAGGGGTGAGCGGTCAGATAAAACAATTACCAATTACCAATAATATTAAATATGACGATTTGCTAATTGATAAGCTTTTGGACTTGTGCCAAATTTACGACGAAAAGCGGCGTTGAAAGCTGTGGGACTTGCATAACCAACTGCGGTTGCGATCGCACTAATAGACCACTGCTCTAGCAACAGTTGCCGTGCCTTTTCCATGCGATATTGATGTAAGTAACCAAAAACAGTTGTGTTGAAAACTTGACGAAATCCTTGCTTGAGTTTGCGATCGTTCAGTCCTACCTGACGTGCTAAAGTAAGTAACGTTGGTGGATCGTCAATTTGTTGAATCAGAATCTTCTTGGCTTCATGAATGCGGTCAACATCATCCGGCTGCAATTGGATTTTTGATGCGATTTCAGAATCACTTTGTGCTTGGCTGAGAAATGGTACCAACAGTTCAACAGACTTGCTCTCAAGATACATTTGCTTGAGCACTCCCTGATACGAACAATTGAGTATTTGCGTTAAAGCAAGTTGCATTGCAGGTGTAATTGTGCGGAATGGAGATACAGGATAACAATCATCGCTGTCGATCATCCGTCGCAAGTCAGGAGTCAAAATGTCTGAGAAATTGCCCACAATAGACTTAAATACCGCAGGTTCGAGATGAATATCAACCGCCAGTTTTGGTTCCTTAGCAAATTCCTGACAGTAAAAACTTTCTAAGCAATCGTGCGCAACTATGTAATGTTGTCCGCTAGTGACATAATCACCCTGCCAATATCTGTTTGTTGAGGAAAGATTGAAAACAAACTCCAATTCTCGATAAGGTTCGCCTGTCGCTTCAGGTTGCGTGCTAATAACTGTCAAATCATCATGAAATCGATAATTGTGCAGCGTTAAAGTAATACCATTGCGTAAATAAATGTCGCGCTTACATCCTTGCGCCAATTGCGGTGGATACTCAACAATCCAATCACATTCGTCTGTTGCGTCAGCACGATAAGCACGATCCCGACTCTCTTGCCATAGTTCATCCCAGCTTGTATCCGAGAGTGCGATCGCCATTTTTCTCAACTAATAGCTTTTAGTGATTATCAAATTTTTGAGAATATATGTCAATAGATTCAGCGCTCTCTTTACTCTTCCTCTGCGTTCTCTGTGCCTAATAAGGTTCGTTAAAAAAAACAGCCACCTCCACCTGGAAGCAGCTGCTATAAAAGGGCAGAATTACCTGCCCATAACTGACCAATTAGTAGTCAAAATCTCCGCCACCCATACCAGCACCAGCGCCAGCAGCAGCATTATCCTTTGGTTCTGGCTTATCAACTACAATACATTCAGTCGTCAATACCATACCTGCGATCGATGCAGCATTTTGTAGTGCCGAACGAGTTACTTTAGCAGGGTCAACGATACCAGCTTCGAACATATCAACAAACTCATTTGTTGCAGCGTTGAAGCCAACATTGAAGTCTTTTTCTTTAACACGTTCAGCAATCACAGCACCGTTTTGACCAGCGTTTTCCGCAATCCGCTTTAATGGTGCAGCCAAAGCGCGAGAAACGATCATTGCACCAATCAACTCTTCATCCTTGAGACTGCCACTAGCCCAAGACTCCAAGTCAGGAGACAAGTGCGCTAGAGTTGTCCCACCACCAGGAACAATACCTTCTTCTACAGCAGCCTTTGTCGCGTTGATCGCGTCTTCAAGGCGCAGCTTGCGATCCTTCATTTCGGTTTCGGTAGCTGCACCAACTTTTACAACCGCAACTCCACCAGCAAGTTTAGCTAAACGCTCTTGTAGTTTCTCTTTGTCGTAGGAAGACTCGGTTTCTTCCATTTGACGGCGAATTTGCTCGCAACGAGCCTTAACAGCTTGCTCGTTACCTTCCGCAACGATTGTGGTGTTGTCTTTGGTAATTGTCACACGGCGAGCTTTACCGAGCATTTCCAGCTTGGTGTTTTCTAGTTTCAAACCAGCGTCTTCAGTAATAACTTGACCACCTGTGAGAACTGCAATGTCTTCCAGCATCGACTTGCGGCGATCGCCAAAGCCAGGAGCCTTAACCGCAGCTACATTTAATACACCACGCAAGCGGTTGACTACTAGAGTCGCCAACGCTTCTTTCTCAATATCTTCGGCGATGATGATTAGTGGACGACCGGAACGTGCAACTTGCTCTAGTACTGGTACTAAATCTTGTACCAAAGTAATCTTTTTATCGGTGAGCAACAGGTAAGGTTCATCAAATACTGCTTCCATCCGCTCAGGATCGGTAGCAAAGTAAGGCGAGATGTAGCCTTTATCAAAGCGCATGCCTTCAGTGATTTCAAGTTCAGTCGTCATCGACTTCCCTTCCTCGAGGGAAATAACGCCTTCTTTACCGACTTTATCCATTGCATCGGCAATCATTTGACCGACTTCTTCATCGTTACCAGCACTGATCGAACCAACTTGCGCGATCGCTTTAGAGTCTTCTACTGGACGTGCGTGTTCAGCGATTTTGCTTACTAAAAAGTTAGTTGCTTTGTCAATACCACGTTTGAGAGAGATCGCATTTGCACCGGCTGCAACGTTGCGTAAGCCTTCTTTAACCATTGCATGAGCTAAAACGGTCGCTGTTGTTGTCCCGTCACCTGCAGCGTCGTTTGTTTTAGAAGCAGCTTGCCGAATCAGCGAAACTCCAGTATTTTCGACGTGGTCTTCTAATTCGATTTCTTTCGCAATTGTTACGCCGTCGTTAACAATCTGTGGGGCACCAAACTTCTTCTCTAGCACTACGTTGCGTCCTTTTGGACCTAGGGTGACAGCAACAGATTCAGCTAGAATGTCCATGCCTTTTTCGAGGGCACGACGAGCGTTTTCGTTGTAGATAATGCGCTTTGCCATAGTTATCTATGATTTTGGTAATTGGTGAGTAATAAGTGATTGGTATTAGCTAACTACTGCAAGGATGTCTTTTTCAGACAACAGCACATACTCTTCGGTACCTAGTTTGATGTCTGTACCTGCATACTTGGAGTAAAGTACTTTGTCGCCAACTTTAATTTCCATTTCCTGGCGCGAACCGTCATCGCCGCGTCTACCAGGACCAATAGCAACAACTTCTCCAACTTGTGGCTTTTCTTTTGCGGTGTCAGGTAAATATAATCCACCTGCTGTTTTTTCTTCTGATGCGCTGACTTTAACAAAAACACGGTCAGCTAAGGGTTTTACTGTAGAAACACTTAGAGATACTGCTGCCATACAAAATTTTCTGCCTTTAGCACTCTCAACTTCTGAGTGCTAATCTAGCGAACAGCGAGTGCGATCGCAACAAAATCGGAGGTACGGTTTCCCGAACTTCTGAGTACGAATCAGTTCTTTTCTATTGATATACTGAACTCGATTAAAGTCGTATTAACTACAGTAAAAGTTAAGTTATACCTTCAATGTCCTAACTACCCCAACGAGACTGCTATAGGTAGTGGCACATCCTAATTAATGAAATCCGTAAATTGCTCAATAATAAGTCTTCGTTAAAAAACGAACTTAGTTTATGCAGCAAGCTAAAATCCTCACTAAAATCTCCCGCCGAAGTTTTCTAAATTATTGTGTAGCGACTACTTTGAGTGAATTGACTTTCTTACAAGTAGGACATTCAACTTCTCGACTTCTCGACCGAATATTCTATTAATTACAGCTGACGATCTTGGACAAACATTGAGTTGTTATGGCGATAAAGTAGCACGAACACCTCATATTGATCGTCTGGCGAGTGAAGGTATTCTGTTTCTGAATAGTTATGTTACGCAAACTTCGTGTAGCCCCTCACGCAGTAGCTTGTTTACAGGGCTTTATCCGCATCAAACAGGTGATATATCAAATGAACTAGGGCAAATTGGGCTACCGTATAGCAATAGCGGCTACTCTATGGCTCCTAGCGTGGTGACTCTTCCACAACTGCTCAAAGCCCAAGGATATTGTACAGGAATTATTGGCAAGCTACACGTCTACCCAGAAACTTCATTTCCTTTTGATGTCAATGTATTACCAAAAGCACTTAATACGCGTGATGTTCAATGAGTAGCACAACGCGCCAGCGAGTTTTTCGCGCAACAACGCGAACAGCCTTTTTTTTAAGGATTAGCTATAATGATCCTCATACGCCTTTTGAGGCTCAATTTGATAACTATCCTCAGCACCCTTATAAATCTACAGAAGTTCCGCCTGCAAAACGATCCACACGAGTTTAATAACCTAGCCGGCAAATTAGAGTATCAAAATATACAGAATCTTTTGCTTGATGAACTTCTTAACTGGCGTCAGCAAACCGCAGATCCACTACTCGATCCCGCAGTGTTAGCAGCTATGGTAAAAGCACATTATGGTCGAAAGAAGTGAGAGGTAGAACCCTGATCCCCGACCTCTGATCCCTGACTCCTCCAATTACGGCATCCACTCTAAAATAATTCCGACGCGGCTATCTTTACTTTGACGGGAATTTTGCTGTTGAATACCAGTAGAAACACGTAAGCTTTGTGTAATAGCGTAACTTATAGATAACGTTGTTAATCCGACTTCTGTATCTGTACCTAAAGCCACCCAACTTTGAGAAAGTGAAATATCAGCTGCACCATCGCGCGAAAAAGCTAAAAGAAGTCGCGCACCAAGATTAACTCCATCAAGTGAATAGGCGTCGGTTTCTAGATGACGATATCCTATGAGTGGTGCAACATTGATGTAGCTACCTAGGGGACGCAAATAGTAACGCAGTTCTCCACCATAACTTGTACGATCGCTATCAAAAGCCGTGTAATATTCGCCACTTACGGTGAAACGAGTGCTACCAATAAAAACATCTTCAACTCCAAGAGTGATTCCTGCGGCTTGTGCCGAGAGAAACAAAGAATAGCCTAATCGTAGGCGCGTGCGAAAGCTAGGATCGCGCGTGATTTCTTCTAAAATGTTTGGTACTTGCTCGCGCCAGCGTTGCAAAACTGGGCTATCTTCAATGTCTGGACTTAAATCTAAATCAGATGCACGAGGGATAGAAGAAGGCTGTGGTTGGCTGCGGGCGGAAGTCGAAAATATTTGCAGGTAGAAAAGAAAGCTAAAAATAATTAGTAAGCGATCGCGCATTTCTTGGCGTCTGTAACTGTTCATAAAAAAAGTGGCTCTGCGCTTTGCAGAACCACCGCAGCGGAGCAAAACTTAGAAATTTTAACGCACCGCGCCGTGTTGTGTCGCTGCATCAATTGGCTTAATCAGATATAAACATAAGAATTGCCAACCATTTGCAACGTATAGCGGTAGTTTTTGGAAAAATTGTAAGAACTTGGGCGTGTTGGAATTGACGATCGCACTTAGCTTCTCATTATTCTTAATACAAACATCAAGTCGGCGATAAAAATCTGGATGTGCGACGTTTAAAATAATTGGGAAGACGCGCCCTGCGGTTTCGTTGGTTTTCTCAATGACGTAGATATCGTAATCTCGAGCATTTAAACCAATCGATTGATAAAATCCTGCACGTTGGATGTCGTTGAGATACATCGTCGCAAACACCGACAGCAAGAAGAAGCGACACCATAACCGCGCTTTCCAATCATTCAAAATCTGTGGTTGCGATCGCATTAGTGCATCAAAGAAATCGCCATGACGGTTTTCGTCTTGACACCAGTTTTCAAAGAAGCGGAAGATTGGATAGATGCGGTTTTCTGGATGTGCAGCTAGATGGCGATAGATTGTGATGTACCGCCAGTAACCAATTTTCTCGGAGAGATACGTTGCGTAGAAAATAAACTTCGGTTTGAAGAACGTATACTTACGACTCTTCGTTAAAAAGCCCAAATCGAGCGACAAATTAAAGTCTGATAGCGCTTTGTTTAAGAAACCTGCATGACGTGCTTCATCGCGCGACATCAAGGCGAACGATTCTGCAAGCAGAGGATTTTTGTCTTTGAGACGACGGCTAAGTTCTTTGTACAACAGAAAGCCGGAAAACTCAGCGGTGCAAGAACGCTCTAAAAATTCGACGAATAAGCGGCGAGTTTCACCGTCAATATGCTCCCAAGATTGCTCAAACTCCGCGTCTCGGACGAAGTGATGGCGATTGTAGTCGGTGCGAAACTCTTCTAAAAGCGCTTGGAGTTCCTCTTCATTCACCGAAAGATCCATCCGCGCCATCTCATCGAAATCTGTTGTATAAAATCGTGGCGTCAGCAGGGTTTCCTTTGCAGGTACTTTCACCCCTGGGCGCATTTCTTCAAATTCTGCTGGTTTTTTAAGTGAATCAACCATAGTTTTTATTTGCCCTTTTCTGCTGTGGGTTTGTGCTTGGGGCAGTTGAGTTAATAACTGAATAACAATCGATAAAGCTTAGTCTACCAAGGCTTATGGGTAGGAAAAACACTTATTTAGTTAAGAGTTGCAACACGCTGTCAATTTTTTTAACAAATTTGTGATCGCTTACTGTAGTGCTATTCGCAACACGCAAGCCATACTAAAAGTTAAAAGTTAAAGCTAAGGTAATAAAAAGAGAAGTATGCAACTTGTTTAACTCGCGCGACTTTTTATCTCAATCTAATATTCTTTCCACCTATGAAAACTGGAGATTCCCAACTACCAGCAAAGCCCCCAAATAAAGTGAGTAGTGCTTATTTACTGTGGCTGGGCTGTCTGTTACAGCTAAATGGACTGCACCGCATTTATAACGGCAAAATCGTCACAGGATTAATCTGGCTAGGTACTTTTGGTTTATTTGGTGTCGGGCAAGTCATTGACTTATTTTTGATTCCCCGCATGGTTGATGACTACAACACAAAGCTCAGAGCAAAAATGGGTTTATCTCCGTATGGTGTGCCGTTAGCTCAACCGGCATTTGTGACAAATGTGATTAAACCATCCCGCGAGCAGTTGATGGTGCGACTCGTGCGCGCAGCGGCAAAACGGGGTGGTAAGATATCGGTAACGCAGGGCGTCATGGATACTGGAGCTAGCTTTATTGAAGTAGAATCAACACTCAAAGAAATGCTAAAAACAGGTTATGTCGGAATCGATAACGATCCCGACACTGGTGTTATTGTTTACACGTTTTTAGAAATGTAGGTAGAAAGGAGTTTAGAGGTCAGAGAATAAAGCAATAAATACTTGATCGATACATTCGTTTTTCTGAGAGTCGCGACAGACTGATCTCCGATCTCTGACTTCTAGTATTGATTAATTTCGAGACAACCATTTTTGAGCATTTAAGCGCTGCATCACGCCAAATACCATTAAATCAAGCGTTATTCTGCGCTCGTCAATCAAGAAAGGCTCAATCGCGCTGGGCTTAGAACCTTCGTAGCAAGATAACGCGCGTTGTCCTTGAATACTTTCTTCAGGAAAATAAATATTAAACCGTCGTCGTCCATTTAGCCAAGACCCTTTGACTTGCCAGCATTCGTCGGTTATCTCTGCAACGTTGATCTTTTCTTTGGCAAACTTAAGATCTAAGTCTTGAACGCCTTCTTTAGCAAGTGCTTTTTGCAACGCCGGAAGATAATCTTGCTGGATGAATTCGGTAAAAGGCTTGTCTTCAACAGCGGGGGGTTTCTCTTTTTTTGCTTTAGCGGCGGGTTTATCGCCAGCAGCTTTAGCAGCGGCGGGAGCTTTTTTTGCAGCTGGCTTAGCTTCGGGAGATTCTTCTGATGCCTTGTCTGCTGATTTCGCTTTAGCAGCATTTGGATTGACTTCAGGATTTGCTGCTTGCGGATCAGGAGCATTTGCAGAAGGGATGTCTGTTGTTTCAGGTTCATCCGTGCTGTGAAGATGCTCTGAAACGACGCTAGGCGCTTGTTCTTCTACGGTACTAGGGGGAGCTTCCTTTCCCGCCGTTTTTCCTTCAGGGGCTTCAGCAACGTTAGGTTTTTCTTCTCCATTCGTCGCTGGAGTTTGTTCATCTGCCATTGCTCAGGTTTATCCTTTGTCTAGCTTTAAGCGCGATCGCTTCGCTTCACGCACGCTTGATTTACTACTTTAAATATTGCCACAGAATCGCCGCAATCAAGTTCATTGGTGTAATTAGTGCAGGCGATCGCACTATAGAAATCGTAGCGAAAACTTAGTTGCGTTCTACCAAGTAATTTAACAGCAAAAAAGAGCCACTACAGATGGTGCGGCTCTATGACAAAGGGTTATATCTTGATTACTTACTGATTTAACCACCCGCAACTGCTGGAACAATACTCACTTCATCGCCTTCTTTAAGTGGTGTTTCGGTTCCATCTAAAAAGCGAATATCTTCGCTGTTAACGTATAAGTTTAAAAAGCGCCGTGGTTGTCCTTGTTCGTCACAAAGCCGTGATTTGATACCAGGACAGCTTTGTTCTAATGATTCAATCAATTCGGCGATGTTGCTACCGTTGCATTCGAGCGTAGCTTGATTATTCGTAAATTTCTGTAATGGTGTGGGAATTAATACTTTAACAGCCATAGTTGAGTTTGCCAATTGAAAGTTAGGGAAAGCGCATTGTAACGCGCCCAAATAGCAAGCAAAAAATCTATCAGTTGAGGTGGGAAACTTATACTATACTAAAACTTGTTGCCAGTCGAGACGCTCTAAAGTACGCGATCGCTCTAATGCTCGTTCAAAACTATCGAGCTTAGCCTCAATCGTCAACGGTTCGCCCACGTAGCCTTGTACGGCTTCTTGGGTTTTGAGTCCGTTTCCAGTGATGTAAGCAACTGTCGTTTCGTCTGGATCAATCTTACCCGCTTCGACTAATTTTTTAAGAACTGCGATCGTTGTTCCGCCTGCTGTTTCGGTAAAGATGCCTTCAGTTTCGGCAAGTAGCTTGATGCCTTCGATAATTTCAGCATCGGTGACGGATGCAATACTTCCGTCGGTCTTGCGGGCAATTTCTAGAGCATAGATGCCATCAGCAGGATTTCCGATCGCAATTGATTTGGCAATTGTATTTGGTTTAACGGGTTTAACAAATTCGCGTTCTTCTTGATAGGCTTGCGCGATGGGCGAACAACCTTCGGCTTGCGCGCCGCTGAACCGTACGCTTTTATCTTCGACTAAGCCGACTTGAATAAACTCTTGAAATCCTTTGTAGATCTTGGTGAATAAAGAACCCGATGCTAAAGGCGCAACGATGTGATCGGGTAATTGCCAGCCGAGTTGTTCTGCAACTTCGTAACCCAGCGTTTTGGAACCTTCTGAGTAATACGGACGTAAATTGATATTGACGAAACCCCAACCATATGTATTTGCAACTTCACAACACAAGCGGTTTACTTGGTCGTAGTTACCTTGCACTGCCATTACGGTAGGGCTGTAGATTAATGTACCTAAAACTTTACCGGCTTCGAGATCAGCGGGAATGAAGACGCAACAATCTAATCCAGCATGGGCAGCGATTGCAGCGGTTGAATTTGCTAAATTTCCGGTACTTGCACACGATACAGTGGAAAAACCAAGTTCGCGGGCGCGCGATAAGGCGACAGATACCACCCGATCTTTGAAGCTGAGGGTGGGCATATTAACGGCATCATTTTTGATGTAGAGCTTTTTCAATCCCAGGCGACGAGCTAAGCGATTTGCTTGCACGAGGGGAGTCATCCCTGTACCGACATCAATGACGTTTTCAGTTGCGACGGGTAAGAAAGAACGATAGCGCCAAATTGAGTTGGGACCTGATTGAATACTTTCGCGCGTTACGGTACGGCGGAGGGTGTTGTAATCGTAGGTGACTTCCAATGGACCAAAGCAAGCTTCACAAACATGACTTGCTGTAAGTTCGTACTCAGCACCACATTCTTTACACTTGAGGGCTTTGAAGGTTGCCGCTATTGGGTTGAGGGTTTTTGCCTGGGTCATGGATCGCTCTCTACTTCATTTTCCGTCAACTGTCGCCTGATAGTAGCATGGTGCGTTTTTCTGCGTCAAATATATCCGATTATTTTTGTCGGGTTTTAATGAAGAGTTTTAGCGGAACGAACCACTAAGACGCAAAGATCGCAAAGGCAAGAGGTGTAAAGATGAGATGAAATGATTTGTATTGCTTAATTATCAAAAGCGTATGGATTGTCGGAAATCGATTTGTGAAGAGGAGGTTGGTAACTTTGGCTACAAACCTGTTATGACAAGCAACGTAGTGTAGGTCAAAGTGCGATCGCTTCATTTAAAAAGCACTTTTTCTCTTTGCCATCAAGACATAGTAATAAAACAGCCACTATGACTACTGCACATCTACCAAATACCTCGACAACACCAACCACAGTTCAGCATCCACTCGATCCACTCACACCTGAGGAAATTACAACTGCTGTCGCTACGGTTAAAGCAGAGTACAACTTGGGGAAAAAAGTCAGGTTTCCCACAGTTGTTCTGAAGGAACCGCCTAAGAGTGTTGTTCTTAACTTTCAAGAGGGTGACGATATTGAGCGTGAGGCTTTTGTTGGTATCCTGAATAATGAAGATGGGTTGACGTATGAGGCAGTTGTTTCGCTCAATACGAAAACTGTCAAGTCGTGGAAGCAGATTGCTGATGTCCAGCCGTCGATTATGCTGGATGAATTTATTGAGTGCGAAACGGCGGTAAAAGCGAGTCCTGAATTTCAGGAAGCAATAAAAAAACGGGGAATTACTGATCCAAGTTTAGTGATGGTTGACCCGTGGTCGGCGGGTTATTATGCCATCGAAAATGAGAAGGGATTGCGACTGTCACGGGCGTTGTGTTGGGTGCGTTCGAGTCCGACGGATAACGGCTATGCGCGTCCGATTGAAGGCGTGATTCCGGTTGTTGATTTGAATAAAATGGAAGTGATTCGGGTGGAAGATTACGGGGTTGTTCCTTTACCGCCGAATCCAGGAAATTATTCAACAGAATTTGTCAAAGATTTACGCAGTGATATTAAACCTTTAGAAATTACGCAGCCAGAAGGTCCGAGTTTTGACGTACAAGGTCACTTTATTCAGTGGCAAAAGTGGCAGTTTCGAATTGGGTTTACTCCACGAGAAGGTTTAGTTTTATACACTGTAGGTTACAAAGATCAAGGGCGCGTGCGTCCCATAATATATCGCGCATCGTTGTCAGATATGGTTGTGCCGTATGGCGATCCGCGACCACAACATTATCGTAAAAATGCGTTTGATGTTGGGGAATATGGCGTCGGAACTTTGGCGAATTCTTTGACATTAGGTTGCGATTGCTTGGGTGAAATTCGCTACTTTGATGCGTATATGACGAATAGTCGCGGACAAGTCGTGATGATTGAGAATGCGATATGTATGCATGAGGAAGATTACGGCATTCTCTGGAAACACGTTGATTGGAGAACAGAACATACTGAAGTGAGGCGATCGCGTCGTTTAGTCGTATCGTTTATCGCAACCGTTGGTAACTATGAATACGGATTTTTTTGGTATTTTTACCAAGATGGTACGATTCAGTACGAAGTCAAACTAACTGGTATCGTCAACACCGCCGCCGCAATGCCTGATGAAGTACCAAAGTACGGTACGTTAATCGCACCGCAGTTAAACGCCCCGATTCATCAACACTTCTTTAATGTGCGTTTAGATATGTGCGTTGATGGGGAAAATAACTCGGTTTATGAAGTGAATACTCAAGCTGAACCAATGGGACCTGATAATCCTTACGGTAATGCTTTCTATGCAGAGTCTACGCTTTTAGCAACTGAGTCAGAAGCGCAACGTATCATTGATCCTTTTACAGGACGTTATTGGAAGATTGTTAATCCTGCGGTACACAATAGCTTGGGTCAACCTGTGAGTTACAAACTCATGCCTGGTGAAAATATTTTACCGTTTGCGCATCCTGAATCAAGTGTGATTAAGCGTGCGGGATTTATGACAAAGCATTTGTGGGTGACTCCATACGATCCTGATGAACTTTATGCAGCGGGTGATTATCCTAATCAGCATCCTGGGGATGCAGGACTTCCAGCTTGGACAAAGGCAAATCGGGAAATTGAGAATACGGATGTTGTGGTTTGGTACACATTTGGACATAATCACGTGACTCGTCCTGAGGATTGGCCTGTGATGCCTGTCTCTTATATCGGTTTTATGTTGAAACCTGTGGGCTTTTTTGATGCAAGTCCGGCAATTGATGTTCCTCCCTCGGCGGCGAAGCATAAGTGTTGTTCTTGAAACGTAGACGCACAGCGGTGGCAGCGCGTTGGGCGGTGCCGACTTGAAGCGACTGCGAACCCGAAGGGCTTGCCGTAGGCTACCACTCAGACGCAAAGTTCACAAAGGAATTGGAGAGGGATTTTTTATTGAGTTGATTTTTTGATGGTTAAGTCAACGATTGAGTCGCGTAAGCTTAGGAGTTTGGCGTTTCTTTTGTTTCCAACAACTTTTTGGTTGTTGCTGTACAGTTTTTTGCAGCGGGGAACGGATGGTGGAGTTGTTTGGAGTTTTAGTTTAGAGAGTTATCAACGGCTGGCGAGTGAACTGTATTTAGGTATAATTTGGCGTTCGATTGGATTGGCTTTAATTGCGACGGTTGCTTGTTTAATTATTGGCTATCCGTTGGCGTTTTTTATTGCTACTTGTTCGGGACGCTGGCAAAATGTTTTGGTGCTACTTGTGATTATTCCTTTTTGGACTAATTTTTTGGTGCGAACTTATGCTTGGATTGTGCTTTTGCCTCAGGAAGGAGTGATTAATGTAGTGCTACAAAACTTTCAAGTTGTTGATGCACCGCTGAATTTGTTATTTACACAGTTTGCAGTAACTGTAGGGTTAATTTATGGCTATTTGTCGTTTATGATTTTGCCATTGTATGCCGCAATGGATCGTTTCAATTTTTCCTTAGTAGAAGCGGCACAGAATTTAGGTGCAAATGATATTCGCAGCTTTATTCGGATAGTTTTACCGTTAACAATGCGAGGAAGGAATTGTAGCAGGTTCGCTACTGGTTTTTATTCCGGCTGTAGGGGCGTTTGTTACTCCTGATATTTTGGGTGGTGCGCAAACTGTGCGCCTAACAGAACAACGTTGTATGACTGTGCGATCGCAAAATCTCCACCTTAGCGATCTCCCTAAATTCACTGCTGCGACACCGTAAAAGTTAAATTACCACCAAATAGCATCCGCATCTTAACCGAAGATGCATCTACCTATACCTCATACAATTGCCAAAATGTCAAGCAGATTCTAGCTACTCGTAACTTGCTGCAAAATCGTCATTGGACCATAAGATTTAAGAATCTGCATTTGCTCATCATTGCGGACAAACAGCGATCCGGCGAATCCTAAAGAATTGACAGATATGGACGCAAAACTTTCTTGAAGACGCGGTACAATCAGCATCCATTGACGTGTTGCCAGTAGATTATAAGCACCTGATTGCTTGTCGCTTTTAAAATCGTTTGTGTTGATTCCAACAGCATGAAGCAGGCTTTGATAGCATTCTAGCATGGCTGTAGCAGCAGTATCAGGAGTTACCCAGTTCGGATCGAGTTGGGCGATCGCGTGAACAAACGGAAACAGCGGTGAGGTACCGATAGAACCTGTAAATTGAGCAGCAGCGATCGCATTTTCGATCGGTAGTTTGACTCCTTGAGGTGAAAGCGGTAAGGGAACAAGTTGTAAATGTTTGTGTTTTTGACTCGCGCCAGCGAGCTTTCCGCCGTTATAAAATGCTAAACCATCAATTTCTGCTAAAGTAACGCACATCGCCTGAAAATCGCGCCAGTTAAGCCAGTTTTCCTGATCTTCAAAAGCACGAGTAATCATTAGCAAGTGATGATCGACAACATTAAATTTATTCAATAAACACAAATGCGTGTCCGAAATATCTGCAACGAATAAATCTTCCTCATATGGTAAAAACGGATTAACATCTTTAGCAGTAGTGGTGCTTTGAGATTGCTTTGCTGCATCCTTACGCACCAAGTTTGACAACGTGCGCACAAGGAAATTAATACCATTTTGCTCGATAAATTCGTAATCGGTAGGAATTGACTGAAGTGCCCCAGTGCGTAAAGCATACTCAGTTTGCTCGATGACCCTTGTCCACAATTTACCAGGTTGTAACACCACTGTTCTTTCTACGTTGATTCTTCATCAGGCATTGTAGATTTTTTTTGAGCCTGGAAAGAAACTTGCATCATTTCTATGATCCATCACCCATCACTAAGCTCAGAGGGATCTTGCAAGTCATTTAAAATTGCTATATGTAAAAATCCATCGAGCCTAAACTTGTGAGCAATATACCCAGCAATCTAGAAGCTTTCTGGATGCCTTTTACCGCTAATCGTCAGTTTAAAGCACAACCTCGGTTCTTAGTTGCAGCGGACGGAATGTACTATACATCCGATGACGGTCGGCAAATTCTAGATGGTACAAGTGGGCTGTGGTGTGTTAATGCTGGGCACAGTCGTCGAGAAATTGCAGCAGCCGTCGCCGATCAAATCACGCAGTTAGACTTTGCGCCTGCGTTTCAAATGGGACATCCAGCGGCGTTTGAGTTTGCAAATCGACTGACACAATTGCTTCCTAATGATTTGCATCATGTTTTCTTCACGAATTCAGGTTCAGAAGCGGTAGATACGGCATTGAAGATTGCGATCGCCTACCATCGAATACGCGGTGAAGCTGCGCGTCAGCGGTTAATTGGCAGGGAACGCGCTTATCATGGTGTCAATTTCGGTGGTGTTGCTGTTGGTGGAATTGGCGCGAATCGCAAGTTTTTTGGTAATTTACTAACGGGTGTCGATCACTTACCGCATACGCATAACTTAGAAAAAAATGCCTTTAGTCAAGGACAACCCCAATGGGGAAGACATTTTGCAGATGAACTTGAACGAATTATTGCTTTACACGATGCTTCGACAATCGCCGCAGTGATTGTGGAACCTGTCGCGGGTGCTACTGGCGTGCTAATTCCTCCTGTAGGCTATTTGCAACGCTTGCGCGAAATTTGTAACAAATACGGCATTTTGCTGATTTTTGATGAAGTCATTACAGGTTTTGGGCGACTTGGCGAACCGTTTGCCGCAAATTATTTCGGTGTCGTGCCAGATCTAATTACTGTTGCCAAAGGAATCACAAATGCTACAGTGCCGATGGGTGCTGTGTTTGTCCGTCAAGGAATTTATGATGCTTTTGTGCAAGGAACGCAACAAGGAATCGAATTTTTTCACGGATACACTTACTCTGGACATCCGGTTTCCTGTGCCGCAGGTATGGCAACATTAGATATCTATCTCAAAGAAGGACTACTATCGCGCGTTCAAAAACTAGCAACTTATTGGCAAGGTGCTGTACACAGTTTGCGGGGTTTACCGTACATTATTGACATTCGTAATTTAGGTTTACTTGCAGCGATAGAGTTAGAACCGATTCCTAATAAACCAGGCGATCGCGGCTTCGAGACTTTCTTGCGTTGTTATGAATTAGGGGCGCTGGTCCGCGCGGCAGGAGATAATATCGCGTTATCTCCACCACTCATTATTGAGAAACAACAAATCGATCAACTTTTTGATACTTTAGCGAAGGCTTTAAAATTGCTTGAGTAAAGGTTAATTCTTATCAAATTTTGCTAGCTTCACCCGCCTATAGCTAGATTTCTTTTATGATTTTTTTGTTTACTTCTTAAAGAAGACCTGCATCTTGTTGAGGCGACTTCTAAATTAAGTATTGAGTTAAGAACACAACTCAGTTTCTACACAAGTGCTTGGTTCAACAGAAGCAGGAAGCTAGGTAATAAATAAACGTGTAGGATTGCTGCAAGGAATTACGATGTTTTTGCCACTGGATGAATAACCTTCAGATTTATAATTAAAGTTTTTTTTGCCAATTTCTTTCCTACTTTCTGACAACGTTCAAGACTTGCTACTTATGTCTCGCTTAGCTTATCTTATTTTGAAACCTGCTTCAGAGCAACGTGAAACTGAACAAGAATTGATGGAAATCCGTGCGATGTTAGAGCCGGAGTTTAACTTGAGTGTTTATTTTACAACTCCTGAAGTGAGTGCTGGTCAATTAGCACATCAAGCTGTAGAAAGTGGTGCTGAAGTTGTGATTGCTGCTGGGGGTGATGGAACAGTTTCGGCGGCAGCTGAGGCTTTAATTGGTACAGAAATTCCTTTTGGTGTTATTCCTAGAGGAACTGCTAACGCTTTTGCAACCTATCTCGGTATTTCGAAAGATCTCAAAGCTGCGTGTCAAATTATCTTAGCAAGTCACACGCGTTTGGTGGATACTGCTTTGTGTAATGGAAAACCAATGGTACTACTTGCTGGAATTGGTTTTGAGGCGAAAACTGTTAAACAAGCTGACAGTGAGGCAAAAAATCGTTTTGGGGCTTTAGCTTATATCTTGGCTGGAGCCAAACAATTTTGGCAAGGTATGAAACCTTTTGAAACTCGTGTGGAAACTGAATCGCAAACAGCCGCAATTCAACAAGCAACAGCTGTAACTGTCGCCAACTCAGCGCCACCAGCTTCTGTACTAGCACACGGTACAACAGGAGTTTATGCCGATGATGGTCTTTTAGATATTACAATAATTTCTCCACAGTCTCGCCTCGAAGGAGCGATCGCGCTTTACCATCTCATCAAATCAGGCTTTAACAATAATGCTGTCGATCTTGATAACGTACATCATCTCCGCGCTAGACACATCAAAATTACGACAACACCTCCGCAACCCGTTGTCTTAGATGGTAATCTCATGGGAACAACACCCATAGAAATTGAGTGTATTCCTAGTAGTTTGAATGTGTTTATACCAAGAAACGAAGAAAATTGAGGCTAAAGGATTGCATATTCTTATCCTCTAAACCTCTTATACGGATTTACTATACTTCCGGCATCCATCTAAATCTTGTGCGCAACTCCAAATTTGGAAGCTTTTCAAGATCTGTGCCAGAGATTTACTTACTAGCTGCTTTAGCGATCGCACTGAGTGGTAATCCTGGTGGATATGTCCCTTCTTCTTTAACGCGCTTGATTTCGGCGTCGGTAATCCGTAATTTTAGCTTTGCTGCGAGTGTCCGCACAATATCACCTTTATCAACTAAACCGGCAACCGCCCCAGCGGGAGAAAGTACGGTAATTTGTTGCAGTTGTTGATTTTCCATCTGATTAATGACCTCTGCAAATGAAGTTGTTTCGGTCACTGTGGGAATTTCTGTCAAAGGACGGGTAATGCTGTGCAAAGTTTGCGTTTCCCACTGACTGCGTTCAATTAGGCGCAAATCGTCTACTGATACTTTCCCGCGATAGCGTCCGTCTGAAGCAGCAAAATAAACTTGCGTTGAGTTAGGTTCGAGAAGAAACAAGTCTGCAAACTGACGCAGTGTTGAATCTGCATCGACAACTCGAAAGTCTTTATTCATCGCATCACTGACTTTTAGCGTGAGTAACGCTTCTTGCAACGATGTGACGTTTTTGTAAGCTGTCGCATTCCGAATTCCAAACCAGCCTAGCAGGATAAACCACAACCCAGACACCAACTCGCCAGTCATGAAATCAATCGCAAAGCCTAATGCGATCGCACTCCAACCTAAAATTTGTCCAGCACTAGCAGCAGTACGTACCGCTTGAAAGCGATTACCAGTCACTTTCCATACAGCAGCTTTTAACACTTGTCCGCCGTCTAAAGGTAATCCAGGAATTAAATTAAAAATTGCCAACACTAAGTTGATTTTTGCCAAGTCACCGATCAGTGTGCTTGATAAGCTATCTGTTGGTAAGAGATAAGCGATCGCACTCAGTAGCACAAATAAAATAACACTTACTGTCGGACCTGCGATCGCCACTTGAAACGCTTGTCCTGGTGTTTTTGATTCTTCCTCAATTGCGGCAATCCCACCAAAGAGAAATAATGTAATTGATTTTACCTGAATACCTTGCGATCGCGCTGCTAAGCTATGACCGAGTTCGTGTAACAGCACTGAACCAAACAACAGCAATGCTGTCACGATTCCCGCACTCCAGCCTAATGCTGGTCCCCATTGTTGGTAAGCTAAACCAAAATTGAGTGTGACTACTGCTAAAATTACGAACCACAAAGGATCGAGTAACAGCGGAATGCCAAATAAAGATCCAATTCGCCAACTTGTTTGCATGAAATTTTCCTAAAACTCAGCACTTTAAGGCAGATAATTTGTGCATATTTGCTAGATTTTGTCAATAATTCTGCTCAGATGTGAGTTATCCAGCAATTATAGATTTGTAATTCACCTTACTTCTAGAATAGACAATCACTCTGACTCAGTACTACTCTAGTGATTTCGAGGAATCCGTACATTTAAGAAGCACAAGGCAGAAGTCAGAATGGGGAAATGGGAGGGAGATAGATCAATAAAGCGGGAGGAAATCCTCACCGCTAACGCTTGTTAATCGTGAATAAATAAAAGACGCTGGTGTAGTCTACTTAAGAACACCAATATTGTTGAGTCCTAAAATAATACCGAAACCCACAATATGACCCAAGCTCACAGAACCAAGGACTGTACCTACACTAGGATTGTTGAACAGTGCAGGGAACGGTAAAGGCATCTTGGGACCAACTTGAGGAAAACGAATTGTCCGACTAGCAATAAACAGAATCAACACAGAAGCACCAATAATGATTGCCGATCCTGTCCAACTCCATCGTACCGTGTCGGGAACTGTTGATTGCACGGCTGCTAGTAAAATTAAGTCAGTCAAGTTTCTCTCTCCTAAACAAATAAGATATGAATAATTAAGGATTATCAAATTTCGTTAGGACAAACATAGTCTCTGTTTTAAGAGTTAACAGTTACAACGTATTTTCGACACAAAACTTAATGCGAGTCAAAATTTGCGGAATTACAAAACCTGAACAAGGACTAGCGATCGCCCAATTAGGCGCAACCGCGTTAGGATTTATTTGCGTACCAGCCTCACCACGCTACATCAGCGTGACACAAATTCAAGCGATCGTGTCGCAAATCCCACAACACATCGAGCGCATTGGTGTGTTTGCCAACACGATTATTGTCGATATCTGTCAAGTGGCGATCGCTGGAGATCTTACTGGCGTTCAATTGCACGGCAATGAATCTCCAGAATTTTGCATGCAACTTCGCCAAGAGTTACCTCCTGGCGTAGAAATCATTAAAGCCCTGCGAGTGCGAGATTCACAAGCATTAGTGCAAGCAAATCTTTATATTGACTGTGTAGATACACTCTTACTCGATGCCTATCATCCTCAAATATTGGGAGGTACTGGAAAAACCCTAGATTGGACAACCCTACGGCAGTTTTACCCAAGTTGTCCGTGGTTACTCGCAGGTGGATTAACTCCAGAAAACGTTAGTGATGCACTTAATCAGTTAAAACCTTACGGTATCGATTTGTCGAGTGGTGTAGAGCGCGCCCCTGGTGATAAAGATTTAAAGAAAGTTGCACAGCTATTTCAACAATTAGCCGCTAGAAAAACGCTGGCTGATGTCGAATCAAATTCAAAAACTCTTCGCGCGTTTTTTGCTCATCGTGAAATACACCAATCATAGCACTCGTAACTGTCCACGACCCTGGTTTTTGAACGCCGCGCATTACCATACACATATGAGTTGCTTCCATCACAACAGCAACGCCTTGGGGTTCTAAAATCGTTTGTACAGCTTCAGCAATTTGACGTGTGAGACGTTCTTGCACTTGCAAGCGACGCGAGTACATCTCAACAATTCGAGCCAGTTTACTTAATCCTACAACTTTCTCATTAGGGATATACGCAACGTGTGCTCTACCCATAAATGGCAGCATATGATGTTCGCACAAGCTAAAGAAGTTAATATCCCGCACAAGTACCATCTCGTTGTGACCTTCGTCAAAGATGGCGTTATTAACAAGGTCTTCTAATGATTGGTTGTAACCGCTGGTAAGAAAGCGCATAGCTTCAACGACGCGCTTAGGAGTTTTGATTAGCCCCTCGCGTTCTGGATCTTCTCCCACACCTAATAGCATCGTGCGTACTGCTTCTACCATCGCTTCGTTGAGTTCTTCGGAAGGCGGTTGCAATTGTGCTTCTTTCCCATTTTGGGTATTGCGGTCTGGCCGTGTCGCAATGCGGTTGATTGTATCTTCTAAACTATCTGGCATCAAAGGTGAGTTGGAGCGAGGAGAACCGTTGGGGAATCCAATAGTCATGGTCTAAAGTCTCAATTAAGGTTTTCGTAATAATTGTGAGTGTTGAATCCAACACATTTAGTCGCGAATATCAATCCTACAGTTGGTATCTGAAGGTTGAATGTAGATGGTCATTGCTGATAGCTTTACAAAACGCCAGTGCTGGGCATTAAGGTTAACTCCTCGATGACGGCTTGTTCTGGAAGGAGTACAGTGTGCAATATTGACTGCGCAACGCTTTCTGGCGTTAACATTGCTGATCGCTCAAGTTTAATTCTCACAGTATCGCTGTTCCATAGCTCAGTATTGACAGCGCCTGGGCAAATCGTTGTAACCCGAATTCCATTTTGACGTTCTTCTGCTGCTAAGGTTTTAGAAAGCGCAATCAGTCCCGCTTTACTCACCGAATAAGCGCCCCAACTCGGAAAAGGTTGCAAACCCGCGACTGAAGCGACGTTGACGATTGTCCCTGTACCGCGATCGCGCATTGTTGGTAACACTCCTAAAATACATTGAAACACGCTTGTGAGATTTAAGTTCATCACTGCTTGCCAATCGCTTAATGGTGTGTCACTCAAGTTTCCGGTATATCCCATTCCAGCGCTATTGATTAAAATATCGACTTTTGTATTTGCTGCGATTGCGCTGATTTTCTCTCGCACTTTTTCAATATCAGCTAAATCGAGCGCATAGGTGGTTGCTTTTGCTTTAGTTTGCTCGACTGCACTAGCTACAGCCGCTAGTTTTTCTTGAGTTCGGCTCACTAATACAACATCAATTCCTACCTTAGCAAAGGCTAAAGCGGTTGCTTTCCCAATTCCACTACTTGCACCAGTAATCAAGGCGCTTTTATTTTTCGCCAAATTCATGAATTCCTGTTTCCTTGAAGAAGTGGCATTGCTTCCTCATTATCTCAACTTCTTACCCTAGATAGATTAATCAGGTCTAAGACTTAGATTAATTGCCTTTCTGGCATAATACGATTCCAAATAAATAATTGCTTGGTAACGAACAAAGTAACAACCGACCGGCTGCTCAAAAGCAAGTAACCCCAGCTACGTAACCGTAGTAGGACGCGTTGTCTGTAAAGAAACTTTACACGCTAAGGGTAATTATATCACTTGCCTTCTTGATCGCAATTAACGGACTTGCTTAAGGCTTAAGGCAAATCAGTAAAAACACCTAATTTACGAAATTTTTGGTAGCGCATTTTACGGCGTTCTTGACCGCTTGTTTGCAAGAGGGCTTCTAAGTTTTCGATTAATGCTTGCTTGAGAATCGTTGCTGCCCCTAAAGGATCAGAATGCGCGCCGCCACTTGGTTCTGATAAGATTTGGTCAAGAATACCCAGATTTTTTAAATCGGGAGCCGTAATTTTTAAAGCTACCGCAGCTTGGGAAGCTTTAGCTGCATCTTTCCAGAGAATTGCTGCACAAGCTTCAGGCGTCGCAACCGTGTAAACCGAGTGTTCAAACATCAGTAAGCGATCGCCAACACCGATCCCTAAAGCACCGCCCGAACCGCCTTCACCAATGACAGTACAAATAATCGGTACTTCAAAGCGAAACATTTCGCGGAGATTATAAGCGATCGCTTCACCTGCACCTTTGTATTCTGCTTCTGCTGTAGGTAAAGCGCCTGGCGTATCAATAAAAGTCAAGATCGGCATTCCGAAGCGATTGGCGTGTTCCATTAGCCGAATTGCTTTACGATAGCCCCCAGGAGAAGCCATGCCAAAGTTTCGCGCAATATTATCTTTCGTGTCGCGTCCTTTTTGATGTCCCACCATCACAACCGCGCGCCCAGCAAGTTTTGCCACTCCACCAACTAAAGCCGGATCGTCAGTTCCTCGGCGATCACCGTGTAGTTCCATCCATTCATCGCTAATCGCTTGAATGTAATCAAGCGTACTCGGACGACGGGGATGACGTGCCAATTGCAACTTCTGCGAAGGCGAAAGACTACTAAAAATTTCTTGTCGTAGTTGCATGGCGCGGGCTTCTAGTTGGCGAATATCTTCTGAGACATCGACGCCATTTTCTGCCGCAAGTTCGCGAATTTGATCAATTCGTGATTCAAGTTCAATCAGCGGCTTCTCAAAGTCTAAAAGTAGTGGTTTACGCTCAGTAGTTGCCATAGTGAGGGGTCAGGGGTCAGAGGTCAGGGGTCAGGAGAGTAGGCGGGTTGTTGCGTAGGTAGGTGGGTAAAATAGCATCTTCATCTCTCCCACTCTACAATGTTCCTACACTCCTACTCTCTCACTAATCACTAGTGCTCGCTTTTCACTCCTCACCCCTAGACTAACAAAGGACGAAAACCATGTTTGACAGATACTTGACCAATGTGTTCCATCTTTTCTACTGTAATTTGGTTGCGTCCCCAAGAAAAGTTAGTGTACAGCTTTTCAAATTCGAGTAGCATTGACTCAGCAAAACAAGCAAAGAGTTGACGAGCAGGAACATCCATATTAACTATGTTCATAATTCGCCAGTCAATGTCAAGCGAATGCTCAACGATACCGCCATTGAGGACAGACACGCCAGGGTGCTGTACTTTAGTTACTAAATTTTTGGGATAGCCTCCATCAATCAATAAACAAGGTTGCTTGAGCGTTGTTGGATCGATTTCCACACCCTTGGGCATACTAGCAACCCAAACGATAATGTCTGCTTGCGGTAAAGCTTCCTCCAGACTCATAATCTTGCCACGACCGAGTTCGGATTGTAAATGCTGTAGTCGCTCTTGATTACGCGCAATTAATAGCAACTCAGCTACATCTGTTCTCGTGTCTAACCAACGGCAGATTGCGCTACCGATGTCACCTGTCGCACCACACACGGCAACAGTTGCTTTCGAGAGTTCAATCCCTAGCTTCTCAGAGGCTTGTTCAACTTGACGACAAATAATATAAGCTGTGTGCGTGTTACCTGTCGTAAACCGCTCAAACTCTAGCCGCACGTTGCGCACTTGGCGATTTTGGTAAAGGTTAAAATTTTCAAAAATAATCGATGAGAAACCGCCTAAAGCCGTAATATTAATTCCATGCTTTTGTGCGTGAGCCATCGCGTTGAGGACCTTTCGCGTTGCTGCCTTGATCCGGCGGGAAGCCAGCATTTCAGGGAGAAAGCATGACTCAACGTACCGACCTTCGATGATTTGCCCAGTAATGCTTGTAACTTTGATAGTATCAACGATTTGGGGCGGAGCGCTGCACCAAAAATCAAGCCCTTGATCTGCGTATTCAGGGTAGCCTAACTCTTTAGCTACTGCTTGGGCGTGTTCCAAACTAGTAAGGTGACCGATTAGACCAAACATTTATTGTGCTGTATGAGACTTATAGCTGCTGTGAGAAAAATGAAGAGTGTGAGATTTAGGAGAATTTCCACAAAAATATCACACAGATTAACTGAGTTGAGGCTCAGCTTGCTGGCGATCAATGTATACGTTTAGGCAATGCAGTGAAACTGATACAGGGGTGATTTTTCCACCCCTGCACTTTGGTAAGTTTTATGCAGCTGTAAGTCCGTATGCCGACATCCGCATAATATCGCGGGTAGTGAAGCCGATGTTACTCAGCGCTTCACCGTATTGAATCATGAAATCTTCAACTAAAGCTTCTTTTTCCATTGCTAAGGTGTGCGCATCGTTTTCAACTGCATTGAGCATTTGCCAAACGATAGGAAGGTTTTGACGATTTGCTTGTTCGAGTTCAGCTTTCGATGCCTCAAAGTGTTCTTTTAACCAGACTTCGCCAAAGTTGAGGTGGCTGTATTCGTCTTTGACAACGCCTTCAGTAATTTTACGGGCAAAGTCATCGGCAACAGGAATATAGATATTGTAAGCGGCGATCGCGAAGCATTCGATAATCAGTGATTGAATGAGTAAGCAAGTTACTACGTTGCCTGATTCGGCTGCTTTTTGGAAGTTCTGGTGCAATTTGGCAAAGAACTCTTGCGCAAACTGCATATCTGGTGTGACCTGAAGATTGCGCCCACAAGCTTCAAAACCTTTCTTGTGGCGGTTTTCCATCTTCGATAAGCGAATCAGTTCCTCTTTGTGTTCTGGCAGCAGTTCCGCTAATCGGATGTAATTTTCATGGGCTTCTTTCTCCCCTTCAATCACGATCGCGTTGATGCGACTGTAAGCGTCCTTGTAGGTTTCGCTGTGGAAATCAAGTTCTGCGGCGGTGGCAGCCAGCTGCTGCATAGGTCTTTTATCTCCTATTTACGTAAATCAACTGATACGAGCTTGGTTAACCTGGCAACTCAAGTGTAAAGTTGAAAATGGTTAAATTTAACTTAACAAATCTCGATGCGCTACGTTACGTTTGGTCATGAAATATTTTTTAAATTAAAAAATAATATCAGTGTTTATCAAAGCATAAAGCCAAATTAGTATCAATGCCTAAAAAAAATCTCAACAACACTGCCACCCGTGAATCTATATTAGAAGTCGTTAACTTAGCTGTTCTACTACTAGGTGCGGGTCTTATACTACTACCCCTAGGAATAGTTTTTCTGACCTCCTTTGCCCCAAAAGGCTCGACAATCACGTTAATACCACAAAATGGCTGGTCATTAGCTAACTATCAAGACGCTTGGCAGCGAGGCAAGTTCCTGCTAGCGTTTGCGAACTCTACGCTGGTTGCACTAGCTGTGACTGCTTTTCAGCTATTTTCCTCAGCCTTGGCGGGGTATGCACTCGCGCGGTTAAAATTCCTCGGTCGGCAAGTTGTGCTACTGATTGTTTTAGCTACGCTGGTCATTCCTTTTCAATTATTAGTTATTCCCATATTCTTGGTGCTCAAGTGGGGTCATCTCATTAACACTTACGGGGCGCTGATTCTGCCAACAGCAGTCAATGGCTTTGGGATTTTTTTGCTACGCCAGTACTTCTTGACAATTCCCATCGAGTTAGAGGAAGCGGCGGCGTTGGATGGCGCGAATCGCTGGCAAGTTTTATGGCGAGTGATGCTACCGTTGTCGCGTCCGGCGTTGGTCACGTTGTTTTTATTTACTTTTATCGGAGAATGGAATGACTTGTTTAAACCGTTAGTGTTTACGACAAGACCAGAGTTAAGGACGGTACAACTGGCGCTAGCCGAGTTTCAAGAGCAGTTTACAAATAATTGGCCCTTACTGATGGCAGCAGTCGTGATCGCCACAATTCCCGTCGTCATCTTGTTCCTTTTCGGTCAAAGACAATTTATTCAAGGAATCGCGACGACAGGAATTAAGAATTAGTTATGTATCTATTCTTAGAGGCGATCGCTAAAGATTCATTGCAAAAAAATGTATCTCAGATAACAGTTAGTTATATTATGCTTACCAAAATTTGCTCCGAGAAATTTTTTTAACCCTTAATTTAAATTAATCAAGGGGGCATATATGCGTTGGCACTACAGATCGCTGTTTGTCCTGATTGCTATAGTTGGAGTAGCTGCGGTTTTTCTCTCAGACTTCTTACTACAGGCACCACTAAAAGCAACTGAAGCACTACTACAACCTGCACCTACACAACCTTTAGGTTACTACGATTATTTTGGTAAGTTACTTAACCCACAACAAGCAGAACAACTCGTACGTCAAAAAGGTCTCGACCCAAAATCGCCTGGTGCTTATGAACGTGTCGGGGCAGTGAAAATTACTCAACAGTTAATTGATAGTGGCGAGAATATCTTTTTCAATCGCAAGATTGGCGATACACTTGGGTTACAACGAGTATTTGGATTTAGCGTTGGTTTTGCTCAGATTTTACCAGAAGTCACTGAAGCAATTCTGAAATTACACGGTAAGCCGACAACCAATCTACGCATCACCCTCAAGAAGGATTTAACACTGGGTAGCCGGACTTATCGTCGAGGAAGTACGATCGACACGGGGTTAAATGTGGAAAAAGGTTCATTTTTTCCTCAAGGCTTGCAACTTGATGGCAATCTCAGTTGTGCCACATGTCATGCTGATCTTTCTGCGAGTGGTAAACGCTTGAAAGGAGTACCCAACGGCGAGGAGCATTACAAGTAAGATCGGATGGTCGTTTTAGTGTAGTTGATCCAACTGGCTTGGGATTGACAGGTACATTGAGTATTGGTAAACCTGCGGATGCTGCAAGTAGCTTACGAGCATTAGTTGATCGCAATCTTCGTGCTCAAGTCGTTGCGGTTAATAAAGCTAATTCTGCTTTAGTTAGATCTAATCTTGATGGAACTGGTCATCATTTTTATGTAGACCAAGCTGCTGGTTTTACTCCAGCACAGCAAACTGACCTAGTCAACTTCTTGTTGGCACTAGATGACAATCCTGGTCGTTTTTAAGTTGGGTAATGGGTAATGGGTGATTTTTAATAAGTAGTCTTTTCAATTACCAGTTACCAATGACCAACTTGATAGGTAACATTTATTTTCACCTACTCACTGAATCATTCTTCTTGAATTTGCAGGCGAATGGTACGTTCTCCACTACCAAGTTGCACTTCGACGACTTCACCACCAAGTTGTTCTAAGCAATTTAACAGCGATCGCAAATTTGGCGTACTTGCTCCAGTATCAACATACAAGCGATCTGCTAAGCTACCAATCTTTTTCCAAGTGTTATAAAGTTTGGCAATCGTTTGCTCTAACTGCGAGGCTTGATTGACTAAATCCGCAGCAACATTGATACAACCGATTCTTAACGCTTCTTCTAGCGCTTTTTCTAAGTCTACTGACTCTTCATCGAGGGCTTGGACATTAGTTGCTGCATCAAGGTATTTGGCGAGATACCGCGCTTCAGAGGTGACTTGTTTGAGCGTATCAACGTCAGGATTTGCGGCAACTTCCTCACGAAACACGGTTTGATGAGACTCTGGTAACTTCTCCATTTCGCGCACGAGCGGTGCAAGATAGCGGCTAGGAAGCGTATTGTCTGCGGCTTTGGCTTTGACGGTATCAGGGAGTAAATCGGACGACATCGCGGTGAATTCATCGGCTAATTGACGAACTTCGCGCCGCGTGATGCGATCGCCTTTTTTCGCCGCGTCGGTAATCAGTTGTTGAATCTCGGGTTCAGCTTTGGCGGTTTCAATAAACGCGCGTTTGCTAAAGCAGCGCACGGTATCAGGATCGAGTTGTCCTTGTTCCATGAGTTTATCTGCACTATTCGCGAGTTGAATCATCGAATAAGCTTGACTTTTGCTGATCTCGCGTTCTTGTAACCACTTGAGAAAGCCACTTCCGCGCGTATCGCCGTATTTCTTCTCGCGATCGCGAACTGCACGTAAAATCCGCCCCCGCCAAATTTCGGTTTGTAAATCAAAGCGATCGCATACTCGCCAAGCGGTATCTACCTGGCGTTGAAATTCCATTTCAGGAATTTGTTCATCTTCAGGATCGGGAAGTTGAAAGTTAAGGTTTGTTTGTTCCTCTAAGGCAGCAACAAAATCAATATCAGAAGATGACATGAAAGGCGATCGCACAACAGCTGGATTATTATTGCATGCTCTATCGCTATAGGAAAATATTAATGTTTATGACTCAGGCAGGATGCCTAACTCCACTTAGTCACTCTTTTCCTCTAAATTCAAAACTAGTTACTAGCCACTCCCTCACTCTTCTCCCGCAACACATAACCAACGCTACGCACGGTTTGAATCAAGCGCGGTTCTTTATTAGCTTCTAGCTTGAGGCGCAAGTAGCGAATGTAAACTTCAATGATGTTCGAGTCGCCCATAAAGTCGTAACCCCAAACTTTTTCGAGAATGCGATCGCGTGTTATCACTTCTTGAGGATGCGCGAGGAGATACTCTAGTAAATCAAATTCTTTTGCGGTTAATTCAACTAATCGTGTCCCGCGATAAACTTCTCTGGTGCGGCGATTTAACTTCAAATCCGCAAATTGCCGTAGATCGGCGTCTATATCTTGAGTACGTCTTAGGTGCGCCCGCACTCTGGCAAGTAATTCTTCGACACTAAAGGGTTTTACAACGTAATCATCAGCACCTGCATCTAAACCGGCAACGCGATCGCTGATATCGTCTTTAGCAGTTAATAAAATGATCGGGACTTTGTCTCCATGAATCCGCAAGCGGCGGCAAACTTCTAGTCCTGATAACCCTGGTAACATCCAATCTAAAATAACTAAATCGGGATGTAATTCGCGAGCTGCGATTAACCCTGCTAGTCCGTCATGTTCTACACTGAGGCGGTAGCCTTCATAGCTTAGTTCCATCTGAACGAACTTAGCCAGCTTAATTTCGTCTTCTACTAATAAAATATGTGCTGTCATGGTTGCTACACAGCAATTGGTAAAGTAATAGTAAAAACACTGCCTTCACCTAATCTAGAAGCGACGGTAATACAGCCACCCATCCCATCTACAAGTGTTTTAACAATTGATAAACCTAAACCATAACCACTAGTAGCACGGGATTCATCAACTCGATAAAATCTCTCAAAGATGCGGGCTTGTTGCTGTAAGGGAATGCCTACACCGCGATCGCACACCTGAATTCTTGCTTGTTCTAGTTGGTCTATTTTTAAGGCAATTGGTAGGCTCAAGTCAGAGTATTTAACAGCATTATCGATCAAATTCAGCAATACTTGTTTTAAACAATGGCGATCTGCCAAAACTATGATTTCATCATTCGCCTCAATAATAATATCTCGATTGCTGTATTGCTGCGCCATTCCTGCTACTTCAGCTATTAGTGCATTGAGTGGAACAGCTTCCATATGAAAGTGTAAATGACCGCTATCCGCTCGTGCTAAGTCTAGCAAGTCCTGTAATAAACGAATTGTGCGATCTGCTTCTGATGCTGCGGTTTCTAAAGCGTCGCGCTGCGTTGTTGTCAGATTAGTCTCGCGCCGGAGTACACTTTGCAAATAACCATAGACAATTGTGAGTGGCGTGCGTAACTCGTGGGAAACATTACTAACAAACTGTTCCTGTTGTTCCCAAGCGGCTGCAAGACGCTCTAACATCATGTTATAGGTACGTGCTAGCTCTCGAACTTCTGTAGGCGCGCGATCGCATTGTAGCTGTGCTTGTCCCAAATCTGCAGCAGAAACCTTCGCCGCAAGTTGATTAATCTGCATTAATGGCTGTAGCGAACGTTGAATGTAAAGTGCGATCGCTGCTGTAATTACGATCAATACTAGTAAACTGGTAATACCCAAACTCTGCACAACTGCCAAAAACATTGTCTGTTCGTCAGAAATATCTTACGCAATGAATAACTGTCCCCATGCATTGCCATTCATGCGCAAAGTCCTAGCACACATCACAAAGTAGCGGTGATTAATTGCAAAGACTTGAGGGCTAGCTGGAACCTGACGTAGTGATAATAAGGCGTTGCTGAAAGTTGAATGATTTAAGCAGGAAGAGGAATGGTTTTAAACTTC